>JAHWJF010000009.1:0-17766 GCA_019348515.1 Chloroflexota bacterium
CCCAATCGAGCCGCACCCGCTCTCGTTGATGGTGCTGCGGCGGCAGTACCTAACCCTCAACCGCGGGCGCCGGATGTACGCTGCTCTGCCCGTCCCCGCCTGGCTGGAGTCGCTGATCGACGAGCCTCCCGGCCTGCCCGTCGATATGCTGCCGTGTCTTGGTGAGGAGTTTCCTCGGTTCGCCATGCTCCCCGCCGTCCCGCTCTCGGTACGGGGTGCGGAGTCAGCGGCCGAACGCACGAGTGTCCTTCACTACATGCCACGATCGGCGATCGCTGAGGCTTACCGAGACGTCGGATCGTGGCTCGAGGAGCACGATCCGCACGCGGTGGCCACGACCGAGGCGGTGGGGATCCATGTCTAGCGTGTCCGCTGTGCCGGAGAACAGTCAGGCCCCGACGAAGAGCCGCCGACGCTTCACCGTCGACGCGTTGTTCACTGACCACCGCCCGCAGGCCGTCGGCGTGGAGGACTTGCCGACCGCCAAGGAGATCCGGCTGGAGCGGATCGAGGCTGACCCTAACCAGCCCCGTCGCACGTTCGACCCGGAACGTCTGGAGGAGTTGGCAGCCAGTATCCGGCGCGAAGGCGTCCTGCAGCCGATCGCGGTGCGCTACGACGTTGAACGAGACGTCTACGTGGTGATTCATGGTGAGCGACGCCTGCGCGCGGCGCGCGAGGCGGGTCTGGCGGCAATTCCGGCTATCGTCCGTGACGTGCCGCACGACCGCCGCCTCGTCCAGCAGCTGATGGAAAATATCGTCCGTGACGATCTCAATGCGGTCGATAGGGCGGCCGCGTTGCGGGCCTTGAAGACACAGCTTGACGACGCGCCGTGGGAATCGGTCGCCGAGATGGTTGGTATTCGGCGCAGCCGGCTCTTCCAACTCCTCGGCACCGAAAAGCTCCCCGACCGGGTCCGAGACGATATCCGCGGCGGCCGGCTGAGCGAAAAGCAGAGCCGGGCTCTGCAAGGGCTCGTCGTGGGGCATCAGGAAGCCCTGAGGGATGCCATTGTCGAGCACGAGCTCTCGGCGGAAGAGGCGTTGCGCATTGCCCGGGCGCTGAAGCGGGCCGATGTTGCCGATGATCCGAGCGCCGCCACCGCGTTCATTGACACCCTTCGCGCCGCGAACGTCGACGAGTCGCAGGAGAGGGACGCCCTCTCCCAAGCGGCAGGCTTGTTCGCGGCGATCGAGGCCGCGGCAGTCGGCGAGCGAGGGTCGGTGGAAGCGCTGGCAGCGGTGGCGAAGACGACGAAGGCCCACGCGTTTGACGGCGATCGCCTCCGGGCCGAAGTGCTCGCGCTGGCGCGGACCCTCGCTCGCACTCCCGCCGATGAGCTCGTACCTGGCGGTGCGGCGTACATGCCGCTCTCGATGCTGCGGGGAACGCTCAACGCGCTGCTGCCCGAGGACTGACTGTCGCTTTGTTACCCTAGCCGAAAGGGTGGACGTTCATCTCTCCGCGATCTTTCGTGGTGGTAGGGGGACCATGATCAGAACGTGGAACATGCGGTCGGCCATAATTGCCGTCGTCGTTCTCACCGTGCTTGCGGGCTGCGGCCCGATGCCGGAGACGGCGCCGACGCCCGCCCCGGACACCACGCTTCCCACGTTGGAGACCACGGCAACGCCGGCAACACCGGCAGCCGCGGAACTGACCCTCGGCGATCTCGCGCAGCGCGTCAACGCCGCGTGGTCCGGTGTGGATTCCTACCGGGTCACCTTCACCGGCTCCACTTTGATGACGTCAGCGGCTCTCGGCACACCCGTTGCGCGACCGCCGGCGACGCCGGGCGCGACCCCAATCGCCACCCCTGGCGCGACTCCCGTGGCTCGGGCGCGTGAGACGTTCGTCTTCGTTCGCGAAGTCGTGCTGCCGGATCGGCAACGCCAGGCAGTGACCGGTCTCGGAGCGAACGATCACGAAGCGGTGGCCATCGGCAACGAGCTGTTCGTTCGGGGCCCATTGGTTGAACTCATTGCGCCCGGGACACCGTCAGAGATCTGGATCGAAATTGACCCCGAGGCTCTTCCGGAGGGAGCGGTGATATCGCAGATGCTGGGGGGGCTGCCGCAACTGCCGAGTGCGCCGCTGGCCTCGCTCCCAGCGCGGCTCCTGCCACAGACCGTACGCGAGAGCGCCACGGTCGAGCACGATGGGCGCGAATGCCGCGTCTATGGTGCCGCCGACACCGTCCCGGCGACCGGTATGCGAGTCGACTACACCATTGCCATTGACGATCGCGACATCCCGTGCTTTATCGAAACCGGCGCCGGAGGCGTGACCCAGGGCCGCGACGAATACACCGATATCGACGCCTCGCTGACGATTGAGCCGCCGGTCGCGGCAACGCCCGTCAGCGTGCCGCCCGCGCTCGCGACGCCGCTGGCTCACGATTAGCCAAAGCAGATGAGCTCGACGGCTGCTCCCTCGGGATCGCGACCGTCGAGACGGCTCCCCGATCCCGCCGCTCTGGGATTCATCGGGGACGAAGACACGGGTTGGCGATGATCGACTTGCGGACGGGAGGTGCACTTCCGGATCCTGCGCACGCTCGATGATCTCGTTCACGCTGAGCGATTGCAGGAAGAGGTCTTCGGCGTCACCGAACGAGACCTCATCCCCGCGAACGAGCTGATCGTCGTTCCCGAGACCGGAGGCGCCGTCATCGCCGCCTTCTTGCCAGACGATCCCGATCGAGCCGCTGGCGTTCTGCTCGGGTGGGGAGGGTTTGTCGGGCGGCCCCGTGTCGTGTCCGACTTCCTCGCCGTGCGTCCGGAGGCACGCGGTCTCGGGCTGGCCACGGAACTGAAACGCCTGCAGGCGGGCATCGCTTTGCACCGCGGTTTCGAGGAGATCGTCTGGACCGTCGATCCTCTCCGTGCCGCCAACGCGCGCTTGAACTTCGGCAAACTCGGCGCGGTCGCCTGGACGTATGAGATCGACCGCTACGGATCGACGTTTGCGACGGGCCTCTACGGTGGCATGCCATCCGATCGGCTTCACGTCACCTGGGACCTTGCGGCGCCGCGGGTCGTCGCGAAACTGCTCGGCCGCGACGAGGAATTCCCGACCACGACTCAGGATCCCCCTCCCGTTACTTCAGGGATGAGCCATGATGCGGACGTCGTCACGATACCAGCCGATATCGATGCCCTCCTGACGGCCGATCCCGCCGAGGCGATCGCGTGGCGGTTTCGACTCCGCGAAACCCTCATCCAGGCATTCAGCGAGGGTTTCGTCATCACGGGGTTCCGGCCGGCTGTTGATGCGCAGCCTGCCTATCTCCTGGAACGCGTCGGAAGGCGGAAAGACTAACCACCGCTCCCCGCTCTCGTGTGAGACGATGTCGCCCATGATCATTGCATCCGTTGAAATCATCCCGGTCCGCTTGCCGCTCCGCGAGCCGTTCGTCATTGCCTACGCCAGCTACCCGGACACCCTCAGCGTCATGGTGCGCATTCGCACGAAGGCGGGGGCGGAGGGCTGGGGCGAAGCGACTCCAGACGCAAATGTCACTGGCGAAACGTGGGGAGGAACGACCGAAACCCTGCGCCGCGACCTGGCGCCCGCCCTCATCGGCCGCGATGCGCGCGACCGCGAGACAGCGCTCCACGCGCTGGATGCCCGGATCGAAGGTGCGCCGGCGGCCAAGGCAGCGCTGGATATCGCGCTGCACGATCTCGTCGCACGATCGATTGGCATCCCGCTCTGGCAATTGCTCGGCGGGCGCGCCCGCGACACCTTGCAGATCTCGCGGGTTGTCAGCATGGGCGAGCCGGCGGAAATGGCGGCCGCGGCGAAGAGGCACGTCGCGGACGGCTTCCGTACCGTGAAAGTCAAAGTCGGCGACGCTGCCAATCCTCAGCTCGACGCGCGACGCGTCGCGGCCGTACGCGAAGCTATTGGTCCGGAGATCGCCATCAAGGTCGATGTCAATCAGGGGTGGCGTAACCCGGGGACCGCGATCCAGGCGATCCGCGCCATGGCGCCATCGCGGCCGGCATACATCGAGCAGCCGGTCCTGTGGTGGGATCTCGAGGGGCTGGCCGAGGTGCGCCGCCAGACCGGGGCGATCATCATGGTCGACGAGGGGTGTCATGGTCCTCGCGACATGCTCCGGGCCGTGAATTTGCGCGCCGCCGACCTGGTCAACATCAAGCTCATGAAGACCGGCGGCACCCTCAACGCGTTGAAACTGAATGCCATCGCAGAAACAGCCGGAATCGCGGCGCAGATTGGCACGATGGTCGAGAGCTCGATCGCCTCCGCGGCGGGACTCCATTGCGCTATCGCCATGGCCAACGTGAAGACCGTCGAAATGGGTGGGCCGCTGATGTTAGCCGAGGATATTGGGGATGCCTGCTCCTGGTACCAACACGACCTGGTCTCTGTACCGGACACTCCCGGTCTTGGGATAGCCGTCGACGTCGACCGCGTGCGTCAATTCAGCGAAGCCTGGTGGACAATCGACGCATGATGAAGGGCGAAAGCCACTCGTGAATGATCTGATCTGGATCGCGGTTGTCGTGTCCCTGGGCGTCACGCAGGCGCTGCAGGTCGCGCTCCTGGGCGCGATGAACCGGGCGCGCGGCCCGGCCGAAGCGGCGTATGTCTCCATACTGGGTACGCTGGCCGGGCTGACACTGGCGCTGGCAATCCGAGGCCTGATGGGCTCCCGTCCCGCTTTGCCAGCGCCTTTCGACCACCCAGCGCTAACCGGTGCGGTTGCTCTCGCCAGCGGCACGCTTCTGACTCTCCTGATGCGCGGTCTTCCCGGCGGGTATGCGCTCACCGGTCTTACCGCGGTCCCGTACTTGCTGGCGGCATCGTATCTGGCTCCGAAGATTGGTGTTGGATTGTTCCTGGGAGCGCTCATCGCCGGACAGCTTGGCGGTGGCGTCATCCTCGACCACTTTGGCATCCTGGGTACGGCGACGCGTCCCGTGGATGCTATTCGGGTTCTTGGCGTCTCCGCGTTGCTCGTGGGTGTCGTCCTCGTCCGCGGATTCCGTTAGCCATTCCTGGAGGAGTCGCGAGGTGCCTCATTCGTCGTTCGACCGCTGGGCCAACGTCCTCGTCGACTATTCGACGGAGATCACGCCCGGTGACCAGGTCTCCATCGCCGGCGGCGTCGCCGCCGAGCCGCTCCTGAGAGCCATCTACCGTGCGGCGCTGCGGAAAGGCGCCCATGCGGTCCTCGTTCCATCATTCACCGAGACCCAGACCGACCTTCTCACCCTTGCGTCGGATGAGCAGTTGGCATTCATCTCGCCGCTCGAACGATGGGCGCGCGAGGAAGCGACCGTGACGATCGACGTTCTGGCCAGCACCAACACGCGGGCGCTCTCCGCGGTCGATCCGGGCCGCCAGGCAATCTGGAATCGCGCGCGGAAGGAGCTGCGCGATATTGCCGCTCAGCGCGCGGCGCAGGGAGAGCGCCGCTGGTCGATCACCCTCTTCCCTACTCCCGCTCACGCGCAAGACGCGGACATGGCGACCGATGAGTTCGCCGCCTTTCTGACAGCCGCTTGTATGCTCGACCGCCCGGACCCAGTCGCCGCCTGGCGGGACCTCTCGGCACGGCAAGCCCGCATGATCGACTGGCTCCGCGAGCGAAACGACATCCGCGTTACCGCACCCGGCACGGACCTGCGATTGAGTGTCCACGGCCGCTCCTGGGTCAATTCGGATGGTAAGCGCAATTTTCCGTCCGGCGAGGTGTTTACCGGGCCGGTCGAGAATTCGGCTGATGGGCACATCCATTTCACCTATCCCGTGGTGACCCAGGGTCGAGAGGTGTCCGACATCCGGCTGCGCTTCGCGGGCGGGGTCGTCGTCGACGCAAGTGCGACCAAGAACGAACCGTTCCTGATCAAAACGCTCGATACCGACCCCGGGGCGCGCCGTCTCGGCGAGTTCGCGTTTGGAACGAACGACGGTATCACCCGGTGGACAAAGAATATCTTGCTCGACGAGAAGATCGGCGGCACGGTGCACATGGCACTGGGCTCGGGCTACCCCGAAACCGGCAGTCTGAATTCGTCTGCGATCCATTGGGACATGATCTGCGACCTACGCCAGGGAGGCGAAGCGATGGCGGATGGCACCGTCGTGTTGAAGAATGGTCAGTACCGGATCTGATTCGGGTCGATTCGAGGGAACTCACGTGGTGGGGAATGAACTTGCAGACGACCTGATGACTGTCGCGGAAACCGCGAGGCTCCTGCGGCGCTCCACGGAGCAGGTACGTCGCTACTTGCGTGAAGGGGAATTGCCTGGTCGCCGCCTCGGCGGTCAATGGTTCATCGACCGCGAAGATGCCGAAACGTTCGCGCGGCAGCGGCGGGATGGAACCGAGTTTCTGCGCCGCCTGGCGTCCAGCGACCCCGATCCTCTGCGCGAGGCGATCGCCATCGGTGGCAGCGGGGGTGCCGATATTGCGGGAGGAAGAGCCCGGTACCTGCGATCACTTGCGGAAGATGCTCCCGGATGACAGAGGTGCGGCCGCCAATCCCTGATTCCGGCAACGAGGACGACGTCCTTGATGTCTCGTTCGTCGACGCGTCGGCACTCGTCGCTCTCGCCGATCGGGACGATGCCTCACACGCCGCCGCAGTAGGCGCGTACCAGGATCTGGTCACAAGCGGCTTTCGCCTGTTTACCACCGACCTCGCATTGACCAGTGCGCACGAGCTCATCTCCGCCGTCCTCGGCCAGGACGCTGCCCGATTCTGGCTCGCGCAGTGCAACATCCTCGTCTATCGCATAGCGCTAGCCGATCTGGAAGAAGGCCGCCGCGCGATCGAAGAGGGCTGGAGCGCCCCGGATGCCACGCTGGCGGATACCATCCACCTCGCCGTCCTCGATCGTCTCGGTGTCACCGACGTCTTCGCCGTGGACCGCGCGTTTCTGGCAATGCTGGGATGACGCGGGGGGACGATCGGCAGCGGCTGTTCACTCATTGCCTCGACACGCCCTCCCGTCTGTGCGGAAATACATGAAACGATCCGCGGCGACGAAAGGAGCCCAACATGCCCTCGGTCAAGCGATTGCAGCACACCAGTATCCCGATGCCTCCCGGTGGAGATGACGACGCGCGCGCGTTCTACGGCGAGGTGCTGGGGATGCGCGAAATCCCCAAGCCAGAGGGTCTCGCCGCGATGACCGTGGTCTGGTTTGCGGCCAATGAAGAGGGAGACGAGGTCCACGTTTTTCAGGAGGAGAACATCGGGCCCAACTCCGCGGCGCAGCACCTCTGCCTGGAAGTGGACGACATCGAGGGGTACAAGACTCGCCTGCGCGATCGCGGCTACGACGTCCAGATCCCCGAGACGATCCACAATCGTCCCCGGCTCTTTGTTCGCGATCCGTTTGACAATCTCCTCGAGCTGGTCGAGATTCGAGGTCAGTACGTTTAGACGTCCAGTGCACTGGTTGCGATCCGCCATGCGGCGGTCCAAACAGTGACTGCTGATTCGTGGAGGGATTCCCGTGGCTGTTGCCGAAAAGATCACCTACACCTCGACCCCCGAGCAGGTCGAATCGATGCATGCCGCCTTCGACGCCGCCCTCCAGGACATACGGGGGGACCTGGGCCAGACTTACCCGCTGGTCATCGCCGGGGAGGAGCGCGGTGGTGGCGCTACCTTCGAAGTACGCTCCCCGATTGACAACGAGATCGTCATAGGCCGCTTCGCGGCCGGTACGGAAGCTGATGTCAATGCCGCGGTGGCCGCGGCCAAAGCCGCCTTTCCCGACTGGTCACAGCGTCCATGGCAGGAGCGGATCGCCATCATGCGCCGCGCCGCCGAGCTGATCCGCGAGCGCAAGTTCCGGCTGGCGGCGATTCTCATCCTCGAGGCTGGCAAGAACCGCGTCGAGGCCATCGGCGAGGTCGAAGAAGCGGCCGACATGATCGACTCGTACGCGGCGCAGGTGGAGGCCAACGACGGATTCGTGCGCCGGCTCGACTCGCTCGATCCGGGAGAGCGCAACCACTCGGTGCTGCGCCCGTTCGGTGTCTGGGCGGTGCTGGCGCCATTCAATTTCCCGCACGCTCTCAGCGTCGGCATGTCTTCAGGAGCGCTGCTCGCCGGCAACACCGTCGTCTACAAACCCGCCTCAGCCACACCCCTCTCTGGCTATGAGCTGGCCCGGGTCTACGCCGACGCGGGCATCCCGGCCGGGGTTTTCAACTACGTCAGTGGTTCCGGCAACGAGGTCGGCGCCCCGCTCACCCGCCACCCGGACGTCGACGGAGTCGTGTTCACCGGATCGCGCGAGGTTGGCTGGGATCTCTACAAGGACTTCTCGACCGACTTCCCCAAACCGTGCATCACGGAGCTCGGCGGCAAAAACCCGACCATCGTGACCCGCAATGCCGATCTGGACAAGGCCGTCGAAGGGGTGGCCCGGTCGGCCTTCGGCTACTCGGGCCAGAAATGCTCGGCCTGCTCGCGCGTCTATGTCGAAGAACCGGTCTACGACGAGTTCATAGAGCGGCTAACAGCACGCACAAAGGAACTGATCGTCGGCGACCCGACCGACCGCGACACCTATGTCGGCCCCGTAATCGACGAGCGAGCAGTCCGCCGCTACGAAGAAGCGCTCGATTCCGCACAGGGCGGTCAGGTGCGCACCGGCGGAGAGCGGCTGAGTGGCGGGCTCTTCGACCGTGGCACCTACGTCGCGCCAACCGTTGTCGACGGTCTGCCTCGCGACCACGTCCTGTTCAAGAAGGAGCTGTTCCTGCCGTTCGTGGTCGTCGCTCCGGTGAAAAACCTGGATGAAGCCCTCACCGAAGCGAACGACACCGAGTACGGATTGACGGCCGGCATCTTCACCGAAGATCGAGAAGAGATCGCCAGGTTCTTCGACCAAATTGAAGCCGGCGTGGTCTATGCCAACCGCAAGGGAGGCGCGACCACCGGCGCCTGGCCCGGTTGCCAGTCATTCGCTGGTTGGAAAGCATCCGGCAGTACTGGCAAGGGCGGCCTGGGACCGTATTACGTGCAGCAGTTCATGCGCGAGCAGAGCCAGACGGTGGTCGTCGGCGACGACGAGCCGGACGACGCCGCGGGGGAGTGACAGAAGGTGATGGGTGAACTGGGGCGACTTGGTCGTGTCACCGTAGGAGCGCCCACCTGGGCAAGGAACAAGCGGGTGTACATCGCCGGGCACCCGGATACTGGCTGACCATAGTGGAGATGGCAAAGATGCCGAACTTGCCGAACTTGCCGAACTTGCCGAAGGTGTCAGGAACCGGGAAGGAGATTCTTTGGGTCGGCGGAGGCCGTGGATAGTAACGACTACACCCTTGCGGTTGTCCTCTGGATCCGGCCAGGGGCCGGTGCACGGCTCACTCTCTCCGCTCCAGCCGCGGGCGCGAATCGCCTCGAGGAATCTGGCTGCCGGTGGGCGCCCTGGTTCCGCGAGCCAGAGCTCTCCGCCGGGCGCAACGAGACGTTCGCAAAGCGCGAGTAGCGGCTCCACGTCTCGACGCTCATAGAGGACGTCGGCGGCGAGTACGACGGGAAATCCATAACCCGCGGCGTCAAGGAGCGCCGGGCTTGGGTCGCGCCCGTTCACCCGGAGTGTGCGGGGCGTTCTTCCAGCCTGATCGAGGGCGTTGAGCGAACAGAGAGCGAGCGCTTCAGGCGCGTAGTCGGTGACGAGCAGGCCGGCTCCAGCTCGCAGCGCGGCGATGGCCGTCACGCCAAGGCCACAGCCAAGCTCCAGGACACGCATACCCTGAACGATCTCAGGATGACGCGTGATTTTCGCGGCGAGGGCCACACCGCTTGGCCACAACTCTGCCCAGTACGGAAGGTTCTGCTCAGGGTCGGCGGCGGCGGCATCGATGAGCCGGTCGTAATCGACCGGACGTTGGATCTCTATTGACTCAGTAGTGCCAGGGAAATCGACGCTGTCGGCTCGCATCGGGCCGACAGCGTCGAGCGTCGCGAGCACCTCGCGCCGCTGGGCCGCGAAGAGATTGGAAATGCTGGCCTCAGATTCCCTCGGGCGGGTACGGGGTGTCGGTCGCCGGACCCACGTCACCCCAGGTCGCATCGACATAGTCTCGAATCTGGCGGAGAGTCTTGCCTTCGGGTCGTTGGGTCATCACGGCACGCGTGACGTCAATGCAGACCCCTCAGCCATAACTCATGGGATCGAGCAGCACGGAGCCGTCGTTCCGCATCTCCTGCACGTAGCAACCCGCGTTCGACTTGTGCCCCCACTCTCCGCAGCCGCAGAAGCAAGGCATCCACTGCAGAAGATCCTGATTGGCAACCGCGTAGCGGTATGTCTCCTGGATCCTCGCCGAGGCTTTGTAGAACTGCTCCGGCCAGCGATCCTCCGCCGGCCAAGCGAGCAGCGCGTCGTCTGCGGAGCTCTGGCCAACGCCTGACGAGCACCCCACGAGCGCGAGACCACTGGCCGCCAGCGCACCCTGCAGCGCATGCCGCCGGGTCAGTTTTCGTGATGTTCGAGTGGAAACGCGCCGCAAGAGAATCTCCAGAATTGCCAGCAGCTGATGACGATTACTATGTCAAGGATACACCGGGAGAACACCCGCGCTCCACATCGAATTGTTGCAGCGACACCACGCGGGCTCCTCGCCCTCAATTCTCAATACATCACTCTATGAACCTACTGCGCGTTGCAAAGCAAGTGTCGTTCTGAGCTTCTTGCAGCGAAGAATCTCGATTTCCCCTCCAACGTACGCCACTTACGGACGAGATTCTTCGTGCCTCAGGTTGACACGCCTCCTGAACACCGCTCTAACATCCCATCACCCCCAACCTCATCCAGGTACTTCGAGTCGCCGCGCCAATCGGCTCTGGAACACCACCACGATCAGCAGGAAGGCCCCGCGGATGAAGTTCTCCCAGAAGGAGTTGAGCTGGAAGGTTCCCATACCGCGCTCGAAGTTCAGCGTGACGAAGATCAACCCCAGCAGTAGCACGCCCACCAGGGTGCTTCCGACCGATCCGACACCGCCGGTTAGCAGCGTGCCCCCGACGACGACGGCGGCGATCGCCGACAACTCCCAGCCAATAGCGCCCGTTGGTGAACCGGAGAAGGACAAGGCGGCCAGAAAGACCCCGGCCAGGCCCGCCAGCGCGCCGCTCATCGCGTAGACCACTACCAGCGTGCGCCCGACCGGGATACCCGCGAGACGCGCCGCCTCCTCATTGCCGCCGATGGCCAACACGTGCCGGCCAAACCGGGTCCGGTTGAGGAGCAAAGCACCGAGGGTGTAGAGCACCGCGGTGATGAGCACGGGCAGCGGCACTGGTCCGACCCGCAGCATTCCCAACTCGGTAAAGCCCTGCGCGAAATCGACCATTACCGGCGCGTTGCCCGATAGGGTCAGGGCCGCACCGCGTGCCGCCAGCAGCATCGCCAGCGTGACCACGAAGGGCTGCAGGGCAAACCTGGCGATCAGCCCTCCATTGATGAGCCCGGCGACCAATCCGATCAGCACGCCCCCCGCTATCGCCGGCCCCAGTCCATAGACGCTCAGCCGCGCGGCGGCAACCGCGGCCAGAACCGCGACCGAACCGACGGAAAGATCGATCCCGCCGGTGATGATGACAAAGGTCATGCCCAGGGCGATGAGCGCGTAATAGGTGTTGTTGTTCAAGAACGCATCGAAGATGTTGTAGACGCTGTAGAAGCTGGAGCCATACCGGACAGTGCCGAAAACGATCAGTGCGACCAGCGCGATCAACGCGCCCTGGCGCTGGATGGCGCTGACAACTCGCGCCCGGGCGGTCACCCGAGTGTCATGGGCTATGGTGGGGGCGGCCGCGCTCACCATCGCAACTCCCTCTCAGGACGTCCGCTGCCTCTGCGCCAGCACCGCCACCACGATCGATCCCGCGATCACCATGCGGGTGATGCCGTCCGGGACATTGTGAGCGATGAGGGTGAAGCGCACGAGCTGAATGATCATCGCGCCAATGAACGTGCCCAGGATCGTCGCGCGCCCTCCGGTGAGCGGGGTGCCTCCCACCGCTACCGCGGCGATCGCATCGAGCTCCATGTACTCGCCGACCCGATGCGGATCGGAAGAACGGTTGATTGCCACCACGACCAGGCCGGCAAGGCCAGCGAGAAAGCCGCTGATGCAGTAGACCGTCATCTTGACCTGGTTCACCGGCACCCCGGCCAGACGTGCGGCGGCCGCGTTGCCCCCTGTAGCCAGCACGTAGCGCCCGAACGTCGTGGCGTGCAGCACCCACGCGGCGACGGCGACGACGACCAGCATGATGATGATCTGGAACCGGATGCCGAACACCTGGCCGAGTCCGATGAACTCGAAGCTGGAAATCATCGGCGATCCGAGGTTTCGCAGCTCCCGGAGCTCGCCGTTGACGATCAACTGGGCGATGCCGCGACCACCCAGATAGAGCACCAGCGTGGCGATGATCGGCTGGAGACCAACGACAGTTACCAGTGTCCCGTTGAACGCTCCGAGCACCGTGGTCACGAGCAGTGGCGCGACAAGGGCCAGCGCCAGCCCGACAACGGGTGCCCCAAACTGCTGGGCGTCAACAAGAAACAACGGAGCCAGCACGCCGGCAATAGCCATCAGTGATCCGACTGACAGGTCGATGCCGCCGGTGGCGATTACGAACGTCATGCCGACCGCAACGATGACGATCGTCGCCACTTGGGTCATGTTGGCGTTGAAGGTGCCGATCGACAGGAAATTTGTCGTGAAGACGATGTTGTAGACGATCAATGCCGCGAGCGCGATCAGCGCGGTGTACGGGCGAATGAAGGCGGGAAGCTGAGGAATCGGGAGATGGAGAGAACGAGTCGGTCGCCCGACTGTCCGGATACCAGGCTCGCTCACCGTTCGTCCAGTGGGGCGGGCGACGCGGGCGTCGCCCCTACAAGACGTCTCACCGTCTCGCCGTCTTCTTGTGCTTGCAGCCGTCGACCACTCGACTCCTCGACTCCTCGACTCCTCGACTCGTCATCCCCGTGCGCCATGGCGTGCATCACGGTGTCCTGGCTGACCTCCACATGGTCGAACTCCGCCACCGTCCGCCCCTCGCGTAGCACGACGACCCGGTCCGCGCCCTCGGTGATCTCCTCCAGCTCCGAGGAGATCATCAGCACCCCGAGTCCGTTGTCGGCCAACTCGTCGATGAGCCCCTGAATCTCGGCTTTGGCGCCAACGTCGATACCGCGCGTCGGCTCGTCGAGCAGCAGCAGCGAGGGGTTGAGGCAGAGCCAGCGCGCGAGCAGCACTTTCTGCTGGTTGCCGCCGGACAGCTCGCGGATCTTCTGCTCAGGGCCCGCGGTCTTGATCCCCAGCCGGTCGATGAAGCGGTCGACTATCCGCTGTTGCTCAGTCCGGTCGACGATTCCGTTGCGGGAGAGAACCGGAAGCGCCGCCAACGTCAGGTTCTCGCGAACCGACATATACGGGATGATGCCGTCGGCCTTGCGGTCCTCCGAGCTAAAGCCGAACCCGGCCCGGATAGCGTCCCGCGGCGACTTCCAGCGCACGGGTTTGCCGCGAACGCGTAAGCCGCCACTTGCGGGATCGGCGCCGAAGACCGCCCGGGCTACTTCTGTCCGGCCAGAACCGAGCAGGCCAGCCAGCCCGACGATCTCGCCGCTACGAACGGTCACACTGGCGCCATCAAGGCGTGCCCCTTGCAGGTCATCCGCCTCGACGAGCACCTCACCCGCCGGGCGAGCGCCTCGATGCTGGAAGCCGGTCGCTCCGGAGCGGCTCACCTCGCCGATCTCCTTGCCCAGCATGCGCGCCACGAGCTCGACTTTGCTCGCCCCGGCAACGGCACGTTCGTCGATCGTCTTGCCATCGCGCATGATCGTCACGCGGTCACACACCGCATAGAGCTCGTCGAGGCGGTGGCTGATGTAGATCGCCGAGATGCCATCGGCCTTGAGGCCCCGGATCACGTCGAACAGGACTTCGACCTCCCGCTCGTCCAGCGATGAGGTCGGCTCATCCATGATCACGATACGCGCGTCGGTTGAAATTGCCCGCGCGATGGCCACCATCTGCTGCAAGGCGATATTGAGCGTGCTGAGCGGCCGCCGCACGTCGACGTGTACGCCGAGGCGATCCAGGACCGCCGTGGCATCCCGATTCATGCGCTCCCGGTCGAGCATCCCCCAGCGCCGGGGCTCGCGACCCATGAAGATGTTCTCGGCCACGCTGCGGTAGGGAACGAGATTGATCTCTTGATAGATCGTGCTGACCCCCGCGTCCTGCGCTTCCCGCGGGTTGTGGAAGTCGACCGGCTGCCCATCAAGCAGGATCGTCCCGGCATCGCGCCGGTAAGCGCCGTTGAGGATCTTCATCAGCGTGCTCTTGCCGGCGCCGTTTTGCCCGATGACCGCGTGCACTTCGCCCGGCGCGACACGCAACGACGCGCCGTCGAGCGCGATGACGCCGGGGAAGGCTTTTTCAATGCCTTCCATGACGAGAAGTGGTTGTGGTGCTACGAGGGAGTCAGACAAGCGGAATGGACTCCAGAGTCGCGCGACAGCTGTCTCGCCCTCACCCTAACCCCTCTCCCATTTCGATGGGAGAGGGGCTTTCAGGTTCGTCTCGGCGGACGCGCCCCCTTCTCAGGTGTGTAAGGAGAAGGGATGGGGCTGAGGGGCGATCCCGAATGCTAGAACTGCTTGCCCTGGAACTCCGCGGCGTTACTCTCGTCGAAGAAGCGGTCCTCGACTTTCACCCAGTCCGGAATGTCCTCACCGGCGATGTACTGCTGCATTGTCTCGAAGGCGATTGGCCCGAAGAAGGGGCTGGACTCGACCGATGCGCCGAGTGTCCCGTCCACAATCGCATCGAGCGCCGCGTTTGACCCGTCGATCGAGACGAGGATGACGTCCTCGCCCGGCGTGCGGCCAGCCTCTTGCAGCGCCGCGATGGCGCCGATCGCCATTTCGTCGTTGTGCGCGTAGACGGCGGTGACATCAGGATGGGCTTGCAGCAGCGTCTGCATCACTTCGCGGCCGGTATCGCGCTGGAAGTCGGCCGTCTGCGAGGCGATGATCTCCATGCCGGCGTGGGCGCCCTCGGGCGTCGGCGTCCCCTTGAATGTTCCGGCAAGATAGTCCTCGAACCCCTGCTGACGATCGATCGCCGGGTCGGACCCGGTGGTGCCTTCGAGCTGAATGATCTTGGCCTCGCCGCCGGTGGCCTCCACCAGCCACTCCGCTGCTCGCCGGCCCTGATCGACGAAGTCGGACCCGATGAACGTGATGTAGTCCTCGCCCGGCTTCGCGATCTCGTGATCCACGTCACGGTCGATCAGGATCACCGGAATGCCGGCCTCCTTGGCCTGAATGACGGACGGCGCCAGGGCCTGCGACTCCCGGGGCGGGAAGATGAGGATATCGACTCCCTGAGCGATGAGGGACGCGACGTCGGCAATCTGCTTGGCGGTGTCTTCGTTGGCGTTGGTCTCGACCAGCGTGTAGCCAAGCCGCGCGGCCTCATCTTGCATGCTCTTGGACTCGCCCAACCGCCAGGGGTTGTTGCTGCCGACCTGAGCGAACCCGACCGTGTACGTGTCCTTCTCTTCCAACGGGGGGAGTTGCGCCAGGACTGACGGCGCGAAATACCGGCTGGCAACGACCACACCGGCGCCCGCGGCGGTCAGCCGCAGTACCGCGCGCCGGTTGATCCTCGAGTCCGTGCTCTTCTGAATGCGGGGATCGATCACCCTTGTCCTCCTCCGTGGAGTGTCTCGGCGGCCATCAAGGGGCTCGCCGCTCGAATGCCGCCGCGGCTTCGCGGCGGTCTGGATCGCGTCGTCAATGGTGCCGAATCGATGCCCTAGCGAATCCTCAAGCCCCGGAAAATTCCAAGGATGACCGCGTCGAGGCGCTCGATTCGCCGCAAAACGACAAGTGGAATACTACCGCTCGCTGGATCAGCGTCAAGCGCAGACTATCGCATCCAGTTGACAGCAATCGGCAAGCCATCAAGAATCGCCCCGCGGCAACTGGAGTCGGGCGTCATTGTGGGAAATCGTGCGGTCCAGAACCGACATCCAGCCCGCTCTGGCGCTACGAAGGGTAGGGAGGATCGTATCGCGTGCGTATCTCCGACGTCTCGACGCTCAAGCTTCGCTATCCAATGGCGACGCCCATGGCCGACGCCATCCACTACATGCCAGAGCGCAACCTCCTGCTCGTCCAGATCACCACCGACGACGGTCTCGTGGGGCTCGGCGAGTGCGCCGCCTACGGAGGCTCCCTGGACAGTATGGAGCGCGTCGTTCTCGACGATCTGCAACCCTCGCTGATTGGGGAAGACCCGTTCCGGGTCGAGCGGCTCTGGAGCCGGATGGCGCGCCGCTCGCACCAACGCGGTACAACCGGCATGCTGATGCAGGCCATCAGCGGGGTCGACATCGCCCTCTGGGATCTCATCGGTCAGGCCACGCGGACCCCGCTCTACCGGCTGCTCGGCGGCTATCACGACACGCTCGACGCCTACGCCTCGGCCGGGTTCTACGCCGGAGGCAAAGGCGTGGCCGAGCTTGCCGAAGAGGTTGGCGGCTATGCCGAACGCGGGTTCCGCACCGTCAAGATGAAAGTCGGGCGCAATCCGGAAGTCATGCTCAACCCATTGCCGGACATGTGGGCACCCGACTATGCCACCGCGACGCTGGAGGAAGATGTGGAACGGGTCCGAGCCGCCCGCGCGGCGATCGGCCCCAATGTCCGCCTCGCCATCGACGCCAATAACGCCTGGACACCCTGGGTGGCGCTTCAGTTCATGCGCAGGGTTGCGGACCAGAATATCTACTGGCTGGAAGAACCGGTCGCCACCGATGACGTGGAGGGCAGTGCCGAGGTCGCCCGGGCATTGGACGTGCCGGTGGCGGGGTACGAGACAGCAACAGGGCTGGCCAGCTTCCGCGATCTCATCGCGCGGGGGGCGGTCGACATCGTCCAACCTGATGTCATCTGGACTGGTGGCATTACCGTCTGCCGCAAGGTAGCGGCGCTGGCCGAAGCCCACCGGCTGCCGGTCGTTCCTCACGTCTTCTCATCGGCGTTGGCGGCGATCGCCAACATGCACTTCATCGCCTCCATCCCAAATGGAGGATTGCTCGAGTTCGACCAGAATCTCAACCTCCTCCGTTCGGAACTGTTCGAGATTCCGATCGATGTCGGCCCGGATGGCACAGTTCGCTTGCCAGATCGGCCTGGACTTGGCGTAACGTTGAACCAGGCAACCGTAGACCGGCACCGCCTACCCTAAAGTGTCGCCTAGCCGTCTGACCGTCTTACGCAGAGGAGGATGAACGTGAAGCTCGAAGGCAAAGTTGCGGCCATCACCGGGGCTGGCTCGGGGATGGGCAAGGCGATCGCTCTGGCATATGCCCGCGAGGGTGCGAAGGTGGTCGCCGCCGACCTCAACCTGGAAGCGGCGCAGAAGGTTGCCGACGAGATCGCGGCGGGTGGCGAAGCCATCGCCGTCCAGACCGATGTCCGCGACCAGGCGCAGGCACAGGCGATGGTCGATGCCGCGGTCGCGAGCTTTGGTGGTCTCGACATTCTGGTCAACAACGCGGGAGTCGGCAAGATCATCCCCTTCCTGGAGACGACGAACGAAGACTGGGACTTCATGTTCGATGTCAATTGCAAGGGAATGCTGTGGTGCTCGCAGGCGGCGGCGCGACAGATGATCGAGCAGGGACGCGGTGGCAAGATCGTCAATCTCGCCTCGCAGGCCGG
>JAHWJF010000009.1:17866-19314 GCA_019348515.1 Chloroflexota bacterium
GCCGCGATCTTCCTCGCTTCGTCCGACTCCGACTATATGACCCAGCAAACGCTCAACGTCGATGGCGGCAACTGGCCGGGATAGTTTGAGGGCCTTCCATCCCCAGAACACCCCTCATCCCCAGCTCTTGTCTTCCCCTAGCCCCCTCGGAGCGGGGAGAAGGGAGCACGACCCCGGACTCGCGCGCAAGAAAAAGCCCCTATCGCTGCGGCAGGGCCGGGTACCGGGCGCCTTCTGGGCTTGGTGGAGGTTGGGGTGAGGGTTCTGGGGGAGTTGGGCGGAAGGCCAAGCGCGGAACGGAGGACCCATGTCCGTCGACGAAACCACTCATCAGGCTGTCGACCGGCTCTGGGCCGAGATCGACCGGCGCGAGGACGAGCTGATCGAAACCGTGGCCGAGCTGGTGCGGCGGCCGAGCCCACTTGGAGCCGAGGCGGAGGCCCAGGCCTTTGTCGCGGAGCACCTCACCACCTCGGGTCTCGACGTTGACGTCTGGGATCTCGACGAGTCGATCAAGGCACTCCCCAACGCCGGCGACAGCGGGGTGCCCTTTCCTGGACGCCCGAACGTGGCCGGCGTGCGGAAGGGGACGGGAGGCAGCAGATCGTTGATCGTGCAAGGGCACATCGACGTCGTCTCACCCGAGCCGGTCGAGGCCTGGTCGTACGATCCCTGGCAGCCAACCATCGTCGGCGACCGCATGTACGGCCGGGGCGCCTACGACATGAAGAGCGGCGACGCGCTGAATATGATGCTGCCCCGACTGCTGGGCGATCTTGGCATCCAACTCGCGGGTGATCTCATCATCCAGAGCGTCATCGAAGAGGAATGCACCGGAAACGGCGCACTCGACGCGGCCCGCCGGTACCCGGCGGATGCCGCCGTTATCACGGAGCCAACCGGCGGCCGTTTCACCCATGCCCACGTCGGGGTTCTCTGGTTTCGCATCGGCATCGTCGGGAAGTCGTGGCATGCCATGCAGGCCTGGCAGGGGGTGAATGCCATTACCAAGGCAATCCCGATCATGCAGGCACTCCAGGACCTGGATGCGCGGCTGAACGAGCAGACGCACCCGGCATTCGCGGATATCGAGCATCCGATCAATCTCAATATCGGGGTGATCCATGGTGGAGATTGGCCCAGCACGGTTCCCGGCGCCTGCGAGCTGCACTGCCGGCTGAGCTGCTACCCCGGTCAGAGCGTTGCGGAGACCCGGCGCGAGATCGAGACCGCAGTTGCCGGGGCGATTGCCGGAGATCGGTGGTTTGGCGAGCACCCGCCGCGCATCGTCTGGGATGGGTTTCAAAGTGCGGGCTCGACCGTGTCGATGGACGAGCCATCGGTACAACTCTTAAACGAGTGGCACGAGCGAGTTTCCGGCACGCCGATGGAGCTGAAGGCAGGTTCCGGCATCAACGACATGCGCTACTACAACTTCGAGGGGATTC
>JAHWJF010000193.1 GCA_019348515.1 Chloroflexota bacterium
CGCTTCTCCGATATCACCCTCCCCAGCCTCGTGCCGGCGATCACCATCACCGCGCTCCTCTCGACCATCTGGACCGCCAACAGCATCAACTTCATCTTCGCCCTCACCCGCGGCGGCCCGGTCAACGCCACCATGACCTTCCCCATGCTCGCCTACGAGGTCGGCATCGCCGGCGCCCGCCAGCTCGGTCTCGCCGCCGCCGTCTCGGTCCTCTTCTTCCCGCTCTTCATCATCGCCATCTACATCCTCACCAAACGGATGCTCTCGACCGAGGGGAGGGTATGAGCGTGGGTGAAAGGGGGCATCGATGAAAACCTGGTTGCTGCGCAAGGGCATCCGCAATATCGTCCTCTTCCTCGGTCTGGCCTTCTTCGCTGTCTGGACCCTCTTCCCCTTCCTCTGGATCATCTCGACGTCGATCAAGCCCGACCGCGATCTCTACCGCAAAGTGAGCCTCATACCGGCGACCATCACCGACGCCCACTACATCGAGGTCCTCTTCGAGACACCGTTCCTGACCTATTTCAAGAACAGCTTCATGGTCGCCACCGCCACGACGGCGATTGCCATGCTCATCGCCGTCCTCGCCGCCTACGCCATGACCCGACTGTCATTCCGCGGCCGCACCTTCGTGGCGCGGGCCACGATCGTCACCTACCTGATCCCGGCGGCGCTCCTCTTCATCCCACTCTTCCAGATCGCTCAGCAACTCCCGTTTCAGGGGGATGCTGCCTCGCTGGTCATCATCTACTTGATCTTCGCCGTCCCCTTCTCGACCTGGCTCGCCATCTCCTACTTCAACACCATCCCCTCGGACCTAGAGGATGCGGCCCTGGTCGACGGCGCCACCCGATTGCGCTCGCTGGCCACCATCTTCATCCCCCTCGCGCTGCCAGCCCTGGCGGTGATCACCCTCTTCACCTTTACCATCGCCTGGAACGAGTTCCTCTTCGCGCTCTTGCTCATCCAGCGCGACTCGCAGAAAACGGTGCCCATCGGGCTGGCGGAGTTCGTCGTTGGCGACGTTTTTGCATGGGGACCGTTGATGGCCGGATCGCTGATCGCGTCCCTGCCCCCGGTGCTCATCTATGTCGCCGCCCAGAAATGGGTCGTCTCCGGTCTCGGCGGCGGGGCCGTTAAAGGATGAATCGAGCTTGCGCCAGGGTCTTTCACAACTCGTCCCGCCTGGCCGAGAGATGGCGGACACGTCCAGGTCCATGTGCCTGGCGTGCCATAGCCACCAAAGTTGGTCGTAAAACCGCGGCGAACGGTTCGCCGCTGGGTACGCACGATGAAGGGAGACCGCAGTGCCAGAGAACCGCTATCCGGATATCAACCGCAGAACGCTCCTCAAGGGAACCGCTGCCCTCTCGGCCGCAACCGCCTTCTCTCCGTTGGTGGCCGGCCGTGGCGCCGCGCAAGACAACCGGCTGACGGTCTGGGGTATCGTCTCGTTCACCGAGGAAGGTGACGCCCTTCTCGGTCAGCAGATGCAGGACTGGGGCGCGGAGAACGGGTTCGAGGTCGAGTACGTCGCCTTGCCCGGCTCCGACTATGCGACCCGGCTGGCGACGGCTGTCGAGGCCGGAGACGTACCCGACGTCGTCATGATGCTCCAGGACATCACCCTCTTCTACGCCGAGCAGGGCCGCCTGGTCGATCTGACCGACGTCTACAACGAGCTGAAGGATCTCGGCGGCGGCATGTACGAGACGCTGCTACCCTGGGTCGAGTCCGAAGGAGTGGTCTACTCGATTCCGATGCAGTCAGACGTCAGCGTGATGTACGCCCGGCTCGACCTGATCGAGGAGGTCACCGGGGAGCGCGAGGCCCCTGCTACCCTCGACGAGCTGGAGCAACTCGCCACCGAAATCAACAACCCGCCGCAGCTCTATGCTATCGGGCTGACCGTCGGCCGCACCCCGGATACTCATGGTCAGGTCGCGCAGATGATTCTCAATCACGGCGGCACCCTCGTCGACGAGCAGGGGAACCCGGCCATCGACAACCCCGGCACCATTGTCGCGCTGGAGCAGATGAAGAGCTGGTGGGACAACGGACTAATCCCGGAGAACGCGGCCTCGTGGGACGATTCCGGTAACAATACGGCGTATAACTCGGGTCAGGCGGCTTTCGTCTTCAACCCGGCTTCGATCTTCGCCTACCTGGAGGAGAACGACCCCGAGCTTCTGGCCGACACCACCCAGGCGCCCTTCCCGGCCGGTCCCGCCGGGAACTTCCCGTCGGTCGGCACCTGGTCCTGGTCGATCTTTGAAGGTAGCGATAACGTCGATGCCGCCAAGCAGATGATCACGGCCATCATGCAGCCGGAGATGGTGCAGGCCGTCTACGAGGAGGTCGGCGGTCGCTGGTACCCGGTCTATCGCGATCTCGCCGACGCTCCCTTCTGGCAGGAGCGGCCCTTCTTCAACGACTTCCCGGAGATCATCGAGACCGCGCGCCCAATCTGGTACCCGGCCGAGGCAACGCCGCTGCTGCTGACCCAGCTCAGTGCGGTCTACCAGACGTTGATCCTGCCTGACATGCTGCAGCAGGTGTTGATCAACGACATGCCACCGGCTGACGCCGCGGCCGAAGCGCAAACTCGCATGGAGCAGGCATTCCAGGAGGCGGCCGGCGGCCAGGTGGCAGCCACGCCGACCGCATAGTTAGAGGCGAGTTTTCGGCACTTGGGTCGCGGCGCGACCGCCTGGGCACAACGCCCTGGGCGACGCGCCGCGACTCTGCGCAATCCGTTGGGGCGCCGATTCGCGGCGGTACTGGTGACGCCGAGGCGAAATACTCTTCGGGCTTTTCTGAGCGACCGAGAGACTGGATTTCTAACCACGCGTCTTGAGCCACGTAGTAAAGCGTTCCCATCGACGCAAAGCACCGTGGCATATTGCTTTGCGCCTACTTAGCCGTCTTTCACCCATGTCTCTGGGAAACTCTCATGGTTGAAATTACCGCCAAAATCAGCAGCAAGAATCAGATCACGATTCCGGCCGAAGTTCGGCGTCGGCTCGGTGTTGGAGCGTCCGATACGATTGCGTTTTTCTTTACTCAGAGTGGAGCGATCGAGGTCCAAAAGCCCCGTTACGATCTCGAATCGATCTTCGGGTCGGTACCCGCTCTCCCCGGAGAGTCACTAGACTTCGAACGGGAAATTGAGGAAGCAACAGCGGAAGAGATGCAACGCGTCATGCAGCGCATGATGCGGCATCGACCGTGATTTTTCTCGATGCGAATATCCTGCTGCGTGCGCTGGTCGACCCAACCGATGCTGCTTCCAGGCAATTAAACGAAGTAGCGATCGACCTGATGCGGCACGCCAATCGCGGCGATGTCGAGGTCACAACATCAGATGCCGTTTTGGCTGAAGTCGCGTTCATTTTGACAGGCCGAGCGCATTATCAGCTGTCTGCATCTGTCGCGGCCAGACTCATCAGCCCAATCATCCAGCTCCGTGGCTTCCGCCATCCAGAAAAACGCGCGATCCTTCACGCTCTTGAGATTTGGGCAAGCGTTCCACGTCTCGGATTTGTCGATGCCCTGACGTTGGCTTACGCTCAAGCCCCCGGAATGCGATTGGCAACATTCGATACCGATTTTGACGGTCTTCCCGGGATCGATTGCTGGCAACCGGGTGAGGCTGACTAGCATCAGCAGCATTCGGCTCTCCAGATTCGGTCATCAGTCCGTGGGCAGCCCCAACACATCCCCGAACATCTCCCGGTAGTGCCGGTACCAATCTGACTGAAAGCGCTCGTCAGGATCAAAGCTCAACTTCTCCCGCAGGAACTCAGTGAACCCGGGGTGCGCGGCTTCCACGTGCGCCCGCGTCGCCCACCGATGGTACGTCAGGTAAAAGCTGCCGCCGTGTGCCAGAGCCCGGTCGATAAGGCGGCGAAAGGCGTCAACGGCGCGGTCGATCCCCTCTGGGGTATGGTCGACATGCAGGTTGAAGATGACGCAGGCCCACGGCTCTCGCGCCCAGGCGAGGACCGTCTCGTCGTCCCGCTCGATCAGCCGCACCGTCCCGTAGATCACCGGTGTTTGATGCGCCCGGAAATCCGCCGCTGCCTCGGCCATGAACGCCGGGAGAGCGCCGCGCGGCACGTACAGCTCCGAGATCATCTCCGAGCCGGGTGACGATGTCCCCAATCTCCCATCCAGCGCCAGGTGGTACCCATCGTGATAGTCCGCCATCTGGTGCAGGTCAGACCAGTACAGTTGCCCGTCAGTCGCCAGGTAGTGCCGGGTGTAGGCGTCCGAGGCGCGGCGTGGGTCAACGTGGGACAGGTGGAACAACTCCTCCCAGTCGGCCCGGGAGAGCGCCCGCTGCTGATCCGGGATCGGCGTCTCGTCAGCGACCGCGACGTAACAGGAGCAGATCCCCTCCATAAGGAAATCGTCGCTCGCCGGGTCGATGGTGAACTGGAAGTCGCCGTAGCCGTGGCCACAATCCGCTCGCGCTTCCAGCGCGGCAACAACCTCGCCGATGGCGCGGACGGCCACCTCGCGACGGACCTTGCGCCGCGGCGCCAGCCGGAGGCGGACCGAGACGATCGCTCCGAAGAGCCCGTAGCCGCCGATGGCCAGCCGGAAAAGCTCCCGGTTCTCCTCGCGTGAGCAGCGACGAAGCTCGCCGTTCGCGTCGACGAGCGTGAATGCCGCCACGTCGGCGACGATCGGTCCACGACCGAGCACGCGGCCGTGGATATTGGAGGAGAGGGCGCCGCCTAGCGTGAGGTGATCGGCGCCGGTCTGCTTCTGGATGATGCCCCAAGGGCGGGTTTGTCCCTCCCCGGCGGCATGCAGCCAGGCGATGAGTGATGGCCACATGATGCCCGCCTCGGCTTCGATTTCGCCTCGCTCCAGATCGAAGTCCAGCACGCGGTTGAGCCCGGTCATGTCTAGCAGATCGAGCCCCGTGCCGAACTGCTGCCCGCCCATGGCGTGGTGGCCGCCGGCGATGGCGATGGGGCGCCCTTCGGAGCCCGCCGCGAGCACCATCTTACGCACATCCTGCACCGATACCGGGCGGAGAATACGCCGGACCATCGTCGCGTTGAGCTGGGAGTGGACGTCGTTGACGGATATCCCTCGATCGATCATCGCTGATGGCTCCGCTGCATGCGTGACCCGCTCACTGGGTGGCTGCGCCGCGTCGCGGCCACCTGCGGCGGTTGGGTACACTTGGCGCGTCGGGCGTGCGGCCGCCGGGTGGCGGGCACGGCCCCTGAAGGGATCATCAATGGCTGAATTTACCGCCGAACAGGCACGCGAGAATCTGAAGAACGTCTTCGACCCGGAGATCGGCATCAATATCGTCGATCTGGGTCTCGTCTACGACGTCGACGTCTCGGACGGCGGCGACGTCCTCGTCACTATGACCCTCACCTCACTCGGCTGCCCTCTGGGGCCAGTCATCGTCCAGGAGGTGACCAACGCCATGAGCGATCTGCCCAACCTGGGTGACGTCGACGTCAAGCTCGTCTGGAGCCCGGCCTGGTCACCCGAGATGATGTCCGAGGACGCCCGCGACGAGCTGGGGATCTGGTAGTGCGAGTCGGGAGTCGGGAGTCGGGAGTCGGAAGTCTTATCTTCCCCTCCACCCGATTTGAGAAGGGGCCACGGCTCCCTTCTCCCCGCTCCGAGGGGAGAAGGGTTGGGGATGAGGGGCGTCACCCCATCACCCTGGTCCTCTTGCTCTGCGCGACGCTGTTTCTCGGCGGCTGCGCAGCCGGCGCTCCGTCGGTCGTCGCTCCCGTTGCGTCCGAGTCGTCTGAGGTTCTGGCGCCAGAGTCTGGAGCGGCACAGGACAACGTTGCGGAGGCTGCCGCCCCGGAGCCGGGCCCAACGACTGCCGAGGTGCAACCCGTCGCAATCGAACAGCCAGCCGAGGTCGTGGTTGCCCCAGAATCGATGGCTCCTCCAGAGTCCAACGCGATTTCGTCCACAGACACCGCGGCGTTCGCGCAGGCTGTCCCGACCGTGGCTGCGCCCCTTCCGGAGACGACGGTCCTGGTAGAGGACACGGTCGGCGGTGCGGCGCCACCGGTCGTACAGATCGAACGCCCGGCGGCCCCTCCCGATCCTGGCACGGGGCTGAGCACCATCGTCGAAGGGGGTGTCAATGGCCGCCTCGAGGTAGCCCTGACCTTTGATGCCGGCGCCGACACCGGCTACGGCGCGGAGATCCTCGACCTCCTCCGTGACGAGGGGATTCCGGCGACCTTCGGCATGACCGGTATCTGGGCACAGGCCAATCCGGACCTTGTGCAGCGGATGGTTGCCGAAGGCCACCAGCTCATGAACCACACCTGGGACCACAGTTCCCTCACGGGAGCAAACACCGGAATGCCGGCGCAGACCGCCGATCAGGTAGCACAGCAACTCGCGGATACCGAGGCGGTGGTACGTGATCTCACCGGCTACGAGATGCGCCCCTATTTCCGCCCGCCGTATGGTGATTACGATGAGGTCTCGCTCGGGTACCTTTATGACAACGGCTACTACCTGAGTATCTGGTGGACATGCGACACTCGCGGTTGGGCTGGCTGGGGGGCCCAGGAGATCATCGACTACTGCACAACCAATATTGCCGAAGACGAGATCCTGCTCCTGCATGTCGGCGCCGCCGCCGCCGGAGACTTTGAGGCGTTGCCCGGTCTGATTCAGTTCTTCCGCGACAGTGGCTACGCCTTTGTGACCATCGAGCAGATGCTGCAGCCGTGACAGACGCGCGCCGGGTCTTGACCCGTGTGCTGAGCTTGGCTAGTGTTCCCCAAAGGGTGATGGGGTCACGGGTGATGGGGTGATGGGGGGGGTTTTGGGTGCGGGTAGCAGGAATCGGGCGATGATATTGTCGCCCGTCCCTATTG
>JAHWJF010000194.1 GCA_019348515.1 Chloroflexota bacterium
ATGGCAATCGATACGGCGACGGATACGAAGGTCGAGACCTTGCGGGCACAGTTGCCCGCGGTGCAGACCACCGGCTATTTCAATACCGGTTCCAATGGCCCGATTCCCACGCTCGCCTACGAAGCTGCCGACATGATCGCCCGCCGCGAGCTCGAGCAGGGACGAATCGTTCCCGGGACGTACATCGACAACCGCGAACGCAACCGGGGGGTGGCCGCACTGGTCGCCGCACTATTTGGCGCTGATCCTGACGAGATCGCACTCACTCACAGCGCTACCGAAGGACTCGGCACGGCGCTCATCGGGCTGACGTGGAATCCAGGTGACGAAATCGTTACTACCCGGGAAGAGCATCCGGGGCTCATGATGCCCCTCGCGCTCCTCGCTCGTCGCTTTGGTGTCGTCACCCGGTACGCGGATATTGGCGACGGCGCGTCGGGCGTGGTCGAGGCGCTGGCGAGTCAGATCACCTCTCGCACGCGTCTCATCGCTTTGTCGCACGTTCTCTGGTCGACGGGCGCGGTGCTTCCTCTGCGCGACATCAGCGAGCTCGCCCGGCGCTATGAGCTCATGGTCGTGGTCGATGGAGCGCAGTCGGCTGGCCAGGTGCCGGTAGATCTCCACGCCATGGGGATCGACGCCTATGCGATGGCCGGTCAGAAATGGCTCTGCGGCCCGGAAGCAACCGGTCTGCTCTATATCCGCAAGGACCGTTTTACGGATATCGCGCCGACGTACGTCCGCTATGGACAGTTCGAGCCGAGTGGCTACTTCATCCCCGCGGAGGGCGCGAAGCGGTACGAGATCGGCGAGTTCTACCGCCCGGCGGTGGCCGCCCAGGAGACAGCCCTGCGCTGGCTGCGCGACGAGGTCGGATTCGAATGGGCGCACGATCGCATTGCGGCCCTCGGCGCTGACTTTCGGCGCCGGTTGACGAGCATCGACGGGGTGAACGTCGTCACCCCGACTGAGCCAATGGCGGGGCTGGTGAACTTCAACATCGCGGGTCTGCGTCCGCAAGAGGTGGCGACCCAGCTCTACGAGCGCGGCTACACCATTCGCTATGTGGAATCAGTGCCCTGCTCGGTTTCGGCTCGAGCATCGGTGGGATGGTGGAACACCGAAGATGAGGTGGCGGGCCTGGCCAGTGCTATCGCGGATCTCGCACGGGAAGCGTGTGTCCTGAGTGGGTGATGCAAGACCGAGCGGGTCCGAGCGGTGGCCCGCGGGCTACCGCTGCGCGCTCTCCGTGACGATCGACGTCGACGGTCGCTATGGCGAAGCCAACTACCGGCCGGCCGACGACATGTACTGGATTTCGCAGACCGCCTACGACCCAAGAGGCACGGAGCGCTTGCTCGAACTGTTGGCCGACAGGGAGACATTTGCGACCTTCTGCTGGGTTGGTCGAGCGGCGGTAGACCATCCCATGCACGTCCGCAGCGCCGTCGCCGCAGGTCATGAGATCGCCCTCCATTCGTGGGACCATCGTCCATACAACCGGATGACTCCCCAGGAACAGCGCGCCGACATGGAGCAGTCTCTGGAAGCGCTCCAACGTATCTCGGGCATGACTCCCGTCGGTCACAAGACGGCGAGCTGGCGCTACGACGAGGCGACCCACCGGGTGGCGCAGGAGTTGGGTCTCCTCTGGGTGATGGACGAACCCGGAGGAGATCTGCCGTATCTCATCCAGCCGGCGTCGACCTTTCCGCCGTTAGTGCAACTGCCGCCATCACGCTGGTTCGATGACTACACGCTCTTTGTCGATCATGTGCTGCCGCCACGCCATGCGTTCGAGCTGTGGCGTGACGATCTCGACGTCTTGCGCGACGAGGCCGGGATGATGTGCCTGACACTGCATCCATTCGTTTCCGGGAGACCGGGACCTTCGCGAACCCTCGCGTGGCTGCTCGATTACGCCATCGACCTGGGAGACGTCTGGATCGACCGGGCGGACCGGATGGCGCGCTGGTGGTCTGGAAACGTGGGAGATGTCCCGGATTCAGTTTGAAACGCCGATTCACGTGCCTGACGAGATAGGCGATTGAGAGGGTTCTCGCCCCCGCGTTGCATTCTCCGCGTGAGACAATCTGAACGAGCTCGTCAGAACCGGAATGTTGGAGATCGATGATGGGCGAATTGCCGCGCGGCACCGTCACCTTTCTCTTCACCGACGTTGAGAATAGCAGCGCCCTTTGGGAGCGGGACGGGGCGACGATGATGACCGCGCTTGCCCGTCATGTCTCCCTGCTGAGGGAAACCGTGGCGGCTCACGGCGGGGTCCTCTTCAAGACCGTCGGGGACGGAACCCAATCGGCGTTTCCTACCGCGCCAGCGGCACTAAATGCCGCCCACGCCGCGCAGCGCGTGCTTCTGGCCGAGCCATGGCCGGACTCGCTCGGCCCATTGCGAGCCTGTATGGCACTCCACGCCGGTGAGGCCGAACCACGAGACGGCGATTACCTCGCCGCCCCTCTCAACCGTCTGGCGCGGCTCCTCGGCATGGCCCGCGGCGGTCAGATCCTGGTGAGCGAAGCAGTCGAGCAACTTGCGCAGGATAGTCTCCCTGTCGGTGGGAGGCTCCAGGAGCTCGGCGAGATGCGCCTGCGTGACCTGAAGCGCGCCGAGCGGGTGTTCGTCTTCGTCCACCCCGACCTCCCGGGCGATATCGCCCTGCCGGTCGCCTCCGAGCAGCAAATCCGGCACTTTCCACCATCCTTGACCCCTTTCGTCGGTCGCGATGATGAAATTTGCGCCATCGCGGCGCTGGTGGAGGCGCCAAATGTCCACCTCGTCACGCTGACCGGACCGGGCGGAATCGGCAAGACGCGTCTGGCCATCCAGGTTGGCGAGCGCCTGGCTTCGTCGTTCGCGGGAGGAGCGGTGTTTGTCGATCTGGCGCCACTACGTGACCCGGCGCTCGTCTTGCCGACGATTGCCACGGCGCTCGGTCTACGCGAAGCAACCGGCCGCACCCTCATCAATCAAATTCATGGCTTTCTCGCGGAGCGGGAGACTTTGCTGATCCTCGACAATTTCGAGCACCTGCTGGGCTCGGCAACCGTGATCGCTAGCCTTCTCGGTGAATCGGACGTCGAGCTCCTTGTCACCAGTCGCGCACCTTTACGGCTTCAAGGAGAGCATGAGTACCCAGTGCCAACCTTACGCCTTCCGAGCGACACGGAACGGAATAATGCCGCTGCGCTCGCGATGAACGAGGCGGTCGCGCTCTTCGTCGATCGGGCCCAAGCGGTTCGTCCGGATTTCGTGCTGACCGACGCCAACGCCTCCGTGATCGCCGATATCTGCGCGCGGCTGGACGGATTGCCGCTGGCCATCGAACTCGCCGCGGCCCGGATCAAGGTCCTCCCGCCCGCGGCATTGTTGAGCCGGCTGGAGCGACGGCTGCCATTACTGACCGGGGGTAGGCGTGATGCTCCGGCGCGGCAGAGGACGTTACGCGACACCATCGCCTGGAGTCACGGTCTGCTTGCTCCGGAGGAATGCACGCTCTTCCGGCGGCTCGGGGTCTTCGTCGGCGGATGGACGCTCGAGGCCGCGGAGGGGATCGTTAACCCGGAGCAGGATCTGGATGTTCTGGGCGGTCTCACGACGTTGGTGGAGATGAGTCTTGTCCGCCTCGATGAGACCGGCGCAGAGCCGCGCTTTGGCATGTTGGAGACTATTCGGGAGTTTGCCGTCGACCGGCTCAGTGAGGCAAACGAGGACGCCTCGATTCGTGAGCGCCATGCCGCGTTCTATCTCGACGTTGCCGAAATGGCCGAACCAGAGCTTGTTCGCGCCAACCAGGTGGAATGGCTCGATCGATTAAGCGCCGACAGCCCGAACATCACGGCCGCCCTCGGTTGGTTTCTCGAACAGGATCGGATAGAAGAGGGACTGCGGCTCTGCGTTGCCATGCGGTTCTACTGGTTCCGGCGCGCGCCGTTCGATGAGGGAAGTCGGTGGTTCTCGGCGTTCCTGGAGAGACTGTCTCCCACTGTCGCGCCGCGAATCCAGGCTCGTGCCATCGCCGCTGCCGGCTCCTTCAATCATTGGTTGGGCAACCTCGACAAGGCACGCGCCCTAAACGAGGAAGCTCTCTCTCTGTTCCGAGAGGCCGCGGACCTCATTGGGGAGGCGCGTCTCCTCCGGAACCTGGCGAGTGTGGCGATCGACCTCGGCAAGCTGGACGACGCTGAAACGTTCCTCGATCAAAGTTGCACCGTTGCCGAACGGAGTGGCAATCCCCGGAGTGTCGCCGACGCGATCGGCCTGCGCGGAACGCTGGCGTTCGCCCGGGCAGATTACAAGCGGGCGGCGGCGGAGCTCAAGGACGCGAGCGAGCGCTACCGTACCTTAGGGGACGTCGCGTCCCTCATGGATGCCACCGGCGACGCCGGATACATGACGGCATTGGACGGTGACATTGCTGGGGCCGGCGCACTCTTTGAAGAGTCGCTCAATCTGGCCGTTGAACTCGGCGCTCGGGACCGGATCAGCTGGGCACTCCTTGGCGCTGGGAATCTGGCGGCGAACATTGGGGAATCCGCACAGGCTGTTCGCCTGCTTGCCGCCGCGGACCGCATCCAGCGGTCCATGCAAGAGGATCTCAGGCCGAGTGTTGACGCTATTCAGAACCGAATCCTTGAGGAGCAGCGGCACAGTCTTGGGGAGACCGCCTTTGAAGCGGCCTGGGAAGAGGGTCGAGCCCTTCAGATGGAGCGGGCCGTGGCTGAGGCGCGAGCAGTCATCGCAACGCTCTCGGCGAGAGCCCGCTGAGCTCATTTTCCCGTTTCTTCCATGCGAAGCAGAGCAGTTCAGCGATCGCCCTGTCGGCAGGAGCCACGAACAGGTGCCTTTCGTTCAATGGAGGCAGTTGCCGTATCTCGGCGCCTGGTGCAGCACCACACCAAGGCTAGCGCGATCTTGAGAGAGTTGGAGGGGGAAGCATGCTCAGAATTCCGCGCGATCAACTCACCTACGAGTTTTCTGCCGCGTCCAAGCCGGTAGCGAGCGTCGCCCCGGGAGACCAATTCGTTGTCGAAACGCACGACACGTCGACCGGGCGCGTGCATCGTGCCGAGGATATGCCGGAGTTTGTGCGCGTTCGCGATCCGCTGAGGGTCAACCCTGCGGCTGGACCGGTGTTCGTCGAGGGAGCGTCCCCGGGCGACGATCTCATCGTCGAGATTCTGGACATCCGGTTGCAGCCGTATGGATTCGTCCGGGTGATTGCGGGGGCCGGGGTGCTGCAAGACGGGATCGAACCAGACGGGGTGCTCATGGCGCGGGTCGATGGGGAGCACGTCGTGCTGGGAGAGAGAGTTCGGATGCCGGTTCGCCCGATGGTGGGAGTAATCGGGACCGCGCCAGCCGACGGCGTCGTCTACACCGCCGCCCCGGGACCGCAGGGCAGCAACATCGACGTCAACGCCGTCACCGTCGGTTCCCGCGTTCACCTCCCGGTTCATGTCGAAGGCGCGTTGTTGGCCATTGGGGACGTCCATGCCTCGATGGGGGATGGTGAAGTCAGTGGGACTGGAATTGAGATCGCAGGCGAAGTCACGGTGCAAGTCGATGTTGAACCGAGGGCTGCTGCGGCAAGACCCTGGATTGAAACTGACTCTGATTGGATCACGACCGGGAGCGGACCGTCGCTCGAGGACGCGGTTGAAATGGCCGTCGATGAGCTGGTCCAACGACTCATGAGACACTTGGGGCTCAGTCGGACGGAGGCCTTCTTGCTCGTCAGCGCTCGGGGTGACGTGCGGATCGGGCAATGCGCGCGTATCCGGGGCCTGGATACCACGGCATACGTGGTGTTCCCCAAGACCGTGGAGCGACTGAACTCCTGACTCGCAGTCTGCCACCGGAGGGGCAGCCGAGGGATCACCTGTGACCCGACCGTCAGCGAATGGTGGAAGACCGCGGCGTACCGCCGAATTCGTACGGATGGCCCGCTATACTTCTTGCGTCCATGAATGCCCCAGTAGCTCAGGGGACAGAGCATCCGCCTTCTAAGCGGCAGGTCGCAGGTTCGAATCCTGCCTGGGGTACCCTGCTGAGGTCGCGCAAAGACTTCATGAACCCCCAACACAGTGGCGTGTGGTAGTCGTGTCATCCCGACGCACTGCAAGTGCACGTTGCAGGAGAGATTGCGTCGTCTTGCTGAGATACGGTGAGAAATGGGATCCCTCGCTGCGGCTCGGAATGACACGGCTTGTGGATCAAGCTCTAAAGAAATGGACTCACGACCTCCCGCGTCTCCGCCGATGGCACGACCGGGACGATCTCGACATCGAAGAGGTCACCCCAGGACAATACCCATTCCTGGAGCAAGCGCGCGTCCTCGCAGGCCATGAGCTGAAAGCATCGTCCGAACCCGGCTTCGATCCAACTTCCCTCATACGTTAGCCCCTCGGGCAATGATCTCCCCTCATCGCGGAGGCGTCGGTAGATGTCCGGAATGGCACCCGGTTTGAACCGCTCGATGACCATGAACAGCATCGTCCCCTCCTCTCTGCTGGCGGTAGACTCGGCTCCATGAATCGTGATGACGTCGCAATCCCGCTCGCATGATCGCATTTCCGGCCGCGGCCGCGCTCATCGCCGGACTCTGTGCCGCGTTCGTCGGGTGGGATGCCCTCAAGCACCCCCGCCCCGAACGAGCGATCTGGGCACTAGCCTTTCTCGTCTTTACGATCGCGGCGTCCACTGAAGTCATCGGGTCCGTGGCCGGCTGGAGCGCCGCTCTGGCGCGGATGTACTACCTCACGGGAGCGGTGCTTGTCGTGGGGGTACTCGCCCTCGGAGAGCTCTATCTGCTGCTCCCAGGACGCATGCCGTCGTTCACGCCCGGCTTGTCGCTGCTT
>JAHWJF010000195.1 GCA_019348515.1 Chloroflexota bacterium
CGGGTGCCCTTTGGGCGTGGCGTGGTGGCGGTTGGGGTGAGGGTTTTGGGGTGAGGTTCGTTTGATGTTGATGCCGCTCCCGTCTCTCGATAAGTTCAACACCTTCACCATCTTCAACACCTTCAATCCCAACAGGCCGCATCCGATCCCGGTGTTCCGGCAGGCGCCGCGTCATCCCGCTGGCGGATGATCCGCTGGAAAGTGACTGCCCCACGCGTCGGCCCCGGCCTCGTGGAGGTTGATCGCCCCCTCGTCGGTGGCAATGGCGCCGGTGCGTCGCTGTTGCAGTTCTTGCCGGAAGGCTTACGGTATGGTCAAGCGATCGCGCTGACCCGATGGACGCGTGACGAGCTGGTGCAGGGGTGGCGCGAGGTCCTCTTCTGTCTCTGGTGGCGGCGACATCGGCAGCCGGATCGTCATGCGGGTGCCTTCGCCTAGCCGGCTCTCGGCGGTGATACTCCCACCGTGGGCCGCGACAATCGTGCGCGCGATGGAGAGCCCAAGCCCGCTGCCCCCCTTCTTCCGGCTGCGCCTGTTCTTGACCTGATAAAAGCGGTCGAAGATCAGCGGCAGCTCATCAGGCGTGATGCCGGAGCCCGAGTCCGCAACCTCGATCGCCAGGTGTGTATGCTCGACTCGCGAAGACAGGGTCACATAACGATCGGGCGGGCTGTGCCGCGCCGCGTTGTCGACCAGGATCAAGATCGCTTGCTCGATGCGCTCCGGGTCTACCTCCAGGAACCCCTCGCCGCCGATCTCGGTCGTCAAACAGGCAGCCCGTTGCCGGGCCAGCATCTCCGCTGGTTTGACGAGCCGCGACACGAGCCACCGCGCCGGTACGTACTCTTTGTCGAGCGGGGGAGAGCCGGCGTCGGAGCGGGCCAGGAACAGCAGGACGTCGACCAGCTTCCCCATCCGTTTGGCCTCCGCAGCGATCGCGGACAGCGACGATTCGTGGAGGCGATCGTCTTTTTCGGCAAGGGCGGTCTCTGCATTGCCGAGGATCACGGCCAACGGTGTGCGCAGCTCGTGCGAGGCGTCGGCGATGAAATCGGTCTTGGTCTGGAGGGCGCGGGCCAGCTCGTGACGACTGTGTTGCTCGCGCTCGTAGAGGGTGCGCAGCCGGGTGAGGACGCGGCCGGCTGAAAGCGCAAGCGTGACGCCGATCAGGAGTGCTCCGGCAATCAGGCCGGTGAGGATGATCTGCTCGGTCCGAACCGCACCTTCGACGCGTGTCAACGAATTGTCTGCCAAGCGGTCTCCCAGGTTGTCAATATCGTTGGCGGCCTCGCCCATCTCCGCCAGCCGGGAGAGACCAATGTCACTTGCGGTCCGGAAACCACGAGGATCGTCGTTGGCGCGGGCGACGGCGGGGCGGAAATCCGCGTAGTAGCGCTCGGCGATCTCGCGAAGATGGCCAGGCTGGGATATACCCATTGCGCCCAAGCCAAGACTTTCCAGTTCACCGAGTTCTTCCACGAGTGCCGCATACGCGTCATCGAAGTCGGCAATGGTCGCTTCGGATGTTCCACTGAACACGATATTGCGGTGGACGTGACGCATGTCGAGGACCGCGACCTGCACGTCGGATGCCTCGTCCTCGACTTCGATGTCGAAGCTCAGCGCCCGCTCGGTGATCTCTTTGACGCGGTTGTTCTCGTTGATCGCTAGCACGCCAGCGACGATGATCGCCAGCAGCAGCGCGCCAATTGACGCCGCCACGATCCGCCAGGCGCGGGGGCTCGCGATCCGCTCCTCGTCGTCGCCAGAGACGACCGTTGCCAAACCGGCAGTCACAGACTCCACGAGTCGCTCGGTACGCGTTGCTCCGTTATGCTGGTTCATGTATGAGAATCCTGATCGTCGAAGACGAGACGAATCTGGCTAGCGTGATCGAGCGTGGCCTCAAGGGCCAGGGCTACCAAGCGTCCGTGGTGGAGTCCGGTGAGGATGCCGTGCTTTTCGTCTGCACAGAGCCGGTGGACCTGGTCCTGCTCGATATCGGGCTGCCCGATCGTGATGGTCAGGAGGTTCTCGCCGAGCTGCGCCGGCTGCGTCGGGATCTGCCCGTGATCATGGTTACTGCTCGTGACGATATGCCGAGCAAGATCGGGGCGCTCGACCGCGGTGCCGACGACTACATCACCAAGCCCTTCAACTTTGATGAGTTGCTGGCCCGTATCCGGGCGCTGACGCGCCGCGCCGATCAGGCACAGGCAGCCACGATCGCATGGCGGGGACTGCGCATCGACCTGCTCTCGCATCGCGTCTGGCGTGACGAGGACGAGGTTACGCTGTCGCGCAGGGAGTTCGCCCTGCTCGAATACTTCGCTCGCAATCCGGGGCGGTTGCTCTCGCGGCAGCAGATCCTGGCTGCCGTCTGGGAGTATGACTTCGAAGGCGAGTCGAACGTCGTCGATGTCTATGTCCGATACCTCCGCAATAAGCTCGACCGCTCGCTTGAGCCGTCGCTGTTCACCACGATTCGCGGTAGCGGTTACCGCTTCGATCCGCCACCTCCAGGCTAATCGCACCCTATCAGACAACATCCATCATGACGTCGTTTCATGAGGGAAAGATGAGAACGGTTGGTTCTGGCCGTCTTGGTTCAGACGCCTTGAGGCTGCCATGACGGTACTGGCGTCCGTGACGCGACGATGAGAGGTCTCTCATTCCGGTCTCACGGCGCCCTCATGACCGGCCGTTACGATAGATGCATAGTTCCTTTTCGTGCATCTGTTGCGGAGGGAACGGGCCTGCAGGGTGTAGGTTGTCGAAGGAAAGACGCAAAGGAGGCTGCAATGGCAGCACTGTTTCAGACGTTGACCCCGGCGGTGACCGCGAAGAGCGTCGAAGCCGAGTCTAGGTCGGGCCGAAGACGCCGCCGCCGTCGGAACCGGAATCGGAACCGGTCTCGGTCTCGGTCTCGAACCTAGTAGCGTCGTAAGTGACATTCGGTAGAGATGAGGAGCCCCGTCGAAAGGCGGGGCTTCTCCATTGGTGCGGCAACGAATGTGGCAGCGCTTGAACACGGAGAGTCGCCGTGAGCAACCGCCGTTCTCGCGTGATCCACGGGGATCCAAGGCTTGCGCTTGAGTCAAAGCGGCCGGATGAGAGAACTCTCATTGGTGTCTCACGGGGTCCTCACGCGCGCCCCCTAGAGTGAACATATGTCCCGAGACGCATGTTGCGCTCCGGGTAGGGAACACGAGAGAGCAGGAAGCTCGTGCAACGAGAAGGAGGCCACCATGGCCGCAGTATTCCAGCCGCTGGCTCCGGCGATCGCCAAGAATGTTTCGGCCGAAACTAACTCCGCCAGCGGAGGCGGAAGCTCCACTAACAGCGGAGGTGGCGGTGGTGGCAGGCGCAAGCGCCGGCGTCGCAAGGGTGGTCGTCGCAGCCGCACCTAGTCGCCACATCGATCGCGCCACGAGAGAGCTCCGCCACCCGGCGGGGCTCTCGGGATGAGTAAGTCTTGCTTTGATGACAAGCATGCGGGCGGCAATCCAGAAATTCATGCGAATGGCGGAGATCGACACGACATCTCTAGCGCCAACGGTTTCTCTGCGAGAGGTCATCCGTCGCTTCTGGCCGGCCTTGCGGCCCTACCGCGGCCGACTGGCGGTCGTGCTCGTTCTGGCGATGCTTGGCCCGCTGCTCGATACACTCTCCATCTCACTCTACGGACGGCTCGTCGATGAGGTCTTGGTGCCCCGGCAATTGGCGATGCTGGGACCGATTGCTGGGGCGTACATCGGTCTGACGGTTGTCGGAGGTCTTCTCGGGTTTGGACGCTCGTATCTCTCAGCCTGGATCACTGAGCATCTGCTCTTCGATCTCCGCAATCGGCTTTTCGCCCATCTTCAGACGCTTCCCCTGGAGTTCTTCGAGCGCTCCCGCCTCGGTGATACCGTCACCCGGGTCACGGATGACATCGACGAGCTCGGTGAGTTCCTGGCCACCGGCCTTGCCGACGGCCTGTCCCACCTGCTCAAGATCGTCTTCTTTGTCGGTGCGCTGTTCTATATCGATGCGCGCCTGGCGGTAATCTCCCTCATCGTCGCACCCCCGTTCTGGTTTATCGGCCGGCGCTTCGCCACCCGTGTGAAAGCTCTCGCCCGCGAGCAGCGCGCCCGCGACGGCGCGGTGACCGCCATCGTCGAAGAGAGCCTCGGCAACGCGCCATTGGTCCAGGCGTACAACGGCCAGGCAGCGGCCACGACTCACTTCGAGCGGGAGACCCGGACGGTCATGGCTACCCAGCTCGCCCTGGAGCGCCTCCGCGCCGGGTATGCCCCCTTCGTTAGCCTGATCGAAGTTGGCGGTATGCTCATCGTGATCGGCGTCGGCGCCGTCGATCTTGCCGAAGGCCGTATCACGCTTGGTGGGCTGCTTGCCTTTCTGGCGTACCTGAGCCAGCTGTATAGCCCGGTGCGTGGTCTCAATCGCCTCTGGGGGGAAGCCGTCGCCACCTCGGCGGCAGCCGAGCGAGTCATCGAGTTGATGGATCACCAACCCGCGGTGGTCGAACTGGCCGACCCGGTGCCGCTGGATCGCGGCGTCGGGGACATCATCTTCGACGGCGTGAGCTATCGCTATCCAGGAACCACGCAGGATGCTCTGACAGACGTCTCGTTCAGGTTGGCTCCGGGTGAGACGCTGGCATTGGTTGGTCAGAGCGGCGCCGGCAAATCGACCGCCACCCGGCTGCTCCTGCGACTGGATGATCCCAGCGACGGCCGCATCCTGATCGACGGGCACGACCTGCGCGCGGTCTCCATCACCGAGCTCCGCCAGAATGTGACGGTCCTGCCTCAGGAGGCCCTCTTCTTCGACGTCACGGTGCGCGAGGCCATTGCCTACGGGCGGCTAGGCGCCTCGGACCGCGAGATCGTGGAGGCAGCGCAGGCCGCGGGTGCGCACCAGTTTATCGAGCGTCTTGTCGACGGCTACGACACGCGCATCGGACAACGCGGCCGCGGATTGTCGGGGGGCCAGCGTCAGCGCCTGGCAATCGCGCGGGCGCTCCTGCGCGATGCGCCGGTGCTCGTCATGGACGAGCCGACGACGGGGCTCGACAACGAGAACGCGACCCAGATCCTGGAATCGATCCGCCGCCTGATGGAAGGAAGAACGACGATCATCGTCTCACACGATCTGCACCTGGTTCGCGAGGCGACCCGGATCGTCGTGCTCGAGGATGGTCGCGTCGTGGAAGAAGGAAGTCACGACGCGCTGATGATGTCGAACGGTCTCTATGCGCGGCTGACCCGTGCGCGTCGGCGAGACGGCCAGACGACCAGATGGTCGGACAGAGAGTCGGGAGTCCAGAGTGTGCTCAGTCGATTGCCCGCGGTGCTATGAGCGAGGACGTTTGCCCACCGGTATCACAGCCTGACGCGTGGGATGGCCCGCCTCCTCTGCTACCGGATGCGGAGATTGCCCCAGGATATCGGGTTGTCGACTTTCTTCGACGGGGCCGCGATCTCGACGTCTATGACCTCTGGAGCGAGAGCCGCGGCTGCCGCTGCGTTGGCAAGACAGTCCGGCCCGATCGGCTCGAGTCGCGCGGCATTCCTGCCCGCCTGATACGGGAAGGGAAGCTGCTCCTCCGCCTGACCCATCCCCATATCGTCCGCGCCTACGAGGTCCAGACGTCCCCCCCACCGCTGGTCATCCTGGAGACGCTCCCCGGCGAAACGCTCAGCCATCTCATTGACCGGCGTCAGCGGCGGTTGAATGCGCAGGATGCCGCGCATCTCGGTCTGCACCTGTGCTCGGCGGTTGGTTACCTGCATCGCAACAACATCCTCCACCTCGATCTCAAGCCGTCCAACATCATCGCCACGCACGGGATGGCTAAGGTGCTCGACCTGAGCATTGCTCGCCCTCCGGGGCGTCATCACGGTGGCATTGGTACGACTGGCTACATGGCTCCGGAGCAGTCACAGGGCGATGAGCTCGCGTCCGCCACGGACGTTTGGGGAATTGGTGTCACGCTGTACGAGGTCATGACCGGAGAGCCCGCCTGTGACGTCGGTGACGAGACTTCGAGCAGCGGGGTGAGAGCCATCCCTTGCCGTCCAAAGCCGGTCCGCCGTGTGCGACGCCTCCCTGTTGCCCTGGCCTCCGTGATCGATCACGCTCTGAGTTTCGATCCCGCCGACCGGCCGTCCGTGGATGAGTTGACCGCGCGCCTCGGGGCATTCATCCGGGACAGCCAGGCAGCGATGAGTTAGGCGACCATCGCACCGCTTCCCAGGCTGGTGAAACTCGCCAAGTCCCCGCTCGCTCGAGCCTGCTCCCATCCGTATCGGCGAGACCCGGTTGCCGGGGACGCGCGGGGATCATGGCGGCGGATGCGCGCGTTGTACGGTGTTCTGAACTGCCACGTAGCCGGCCGCCGGCATCGATGGCCAGCGCTCGCGGGCCGAGTCCCGTGGCTCAATGGGTGTATGGTCTTGTCCGCACGATGATTCAAGGATATGCCTCAACGCGCCGCATGAGCTCCATCGCGCGATTGCTCATCATCTCGTCGGTGCTGGCCGCTCCTGCTCCGGGCTGGAGCGCGCTGGCGGCGCCCAATTCCCGTCGCGACTCCGGTGGCGCCGGGAGCCACCGAGAATAGCGATCGCGAGGGGTGCCTCATTGTGCCGATCCCGACCGGATGGACCGCCGCGACAGTGGGGAAGACGGGCGTGCTGACCTCCCCGGAGGGCGGTATCACCGTCTACGCCCTGGCGCTCCCCGGCACAGAGATTCCCGAAGCGCGGGATCGATCCTGGCACATCGTCGATCCCACGTTCGATCTAACCCCTGGCGAGACGCTAGACGTGCCGGC
>JAHWJF010000196.1 GCA_019348515.1 Chloroflexota bacterium
AAACCGTCGGCTCTGGCGGCGTTTGGTCCTGGCCAACACTCGGAACGAGGCGCCAGGTGCAGGCGACCTCATCCCCGGCAGTCAGCAGCATCGCGATCTGATTGGTCACCGTGCGCGCGGCGAGGTCATCACCGGAGCCAGTTCGACAACGGACCCGGGAGATCGCGAAATCCGCCGGACGTTCAAGGCTCAGGGTGTAGGGACCGGGCTCGATTCCGGTGAAGGAGATGGCGCCGTCTTCGTTCGCGAGGGTGGTGGTGGCCGCATCGCTGGACATCAGGCTGAACCCGACTCCGCTCGCGGGAGCGGCGCAGTCCACGATGTCGTTCCCTCCCGCATACCCGATGGGGCAGAGCGCCGCCGAGAGCGTGACAGACGCACGCTCGGCGGCGACCGGGGTGGCGATGGAAGCCGGGGTCGCATTGGTCGTCGTGTCCTCAGAGGCGATCCGCAAAGGGATTTCGGGCCCGATGCGCGCGGCCACGAAGGCGGCAGGTGCACGGCTGGCGCCGGTGATCACCACGTCGCCGTTCACCTGAGCGGCCTCACCGGCACTCATCTCAACGAGCCCGCTACTGATCGATTCCACAAAGACCGTGCCACGCGTGACCAGGAGGAGCGCCGGGGATGGCCCGGTCGAGACAACGCTCTCCTCGGCGCGATTGAGCACATCCCGGATGAGGTCGACGTCGAAGGCATCACCGGTGGGCGCGACGAACGGCGCGCCGCCGATCACGATTGGGCCGCTTTCAGCCATCTCGGTCGCCGGGACGAGGGCGATATCGTAATAGTCGGGCGCTTTCCGTTCGAGGCCGATGACGGCGCGCATCGCGCCTGCCTCGTTCCATATCGCTTCGCCTGGCGCGATCCGGGCGAGACGCGTTCCGTCCTGATCGACAAGGGCAACGATGCCTTTGTCGGCGAGGATGAAACCGGCTGGCAGTTCCTCGGCCTCCGCGCGGGTTGGAGGGACGGCCCGGACGACGGTGAGCCGCCAGCCGACCTCGTCCGCGGGCATCGCCGCCACCCCATGGGCGATCACCTGCGCGTGACGGATGGCCGGAGAGGGATCGTCAGGCTCAAGCGGCGGTGCCTGCGCGAGCGTCGCCATCACGGGCAGTGCGACCCACATCGTAAGGGCGACGAAAAATCGCGCAGGGCTCGACACGACCACGCTCCTCGCTACATCAGGATGCGGGCGCGGGAAGGATCATGGTACGCGACGGTGCGACCGAGAGTGAAACGTTCCGAGGTCAGTGAGTCGATAGGGCAACGAGGGTTGTAGCGAGCGCGGGCGACTCAGAAGTCGCCCCTACTGGCCGTCTTCTCGCGTTCTCACCCTCTCCTCTTACCGACTCACCGACTTACCGACTTACCGACTCCGTACCCTACCCACACCCCTCGACGTAGCTCACCCGCCGGATCGGGCGCACGGCGTAGAGGCGTGCCGGCTCGTCGTGGGGATCAAGGCGGATGTGCTGATGCTCGTGCCAGAGATGCGTCTCGCCGGTGAGCAGGTCTTCGACCTGGAACGGCTCGCCGGGCTCCATACCCCACTCCGCCAGCGGCAGATGGAGCACGGTCTCGTGCGCGTCGAAGGGGTCGAGATTGACGACCACCAGCACCCGGTCCGTGCCGTCGGGCGTGGCCTTGCCATAGGCAGTGATGTTCTCGTCGTCGCTTCGGAAGAAGCGCAGATTGTCGTAGAGGTGCAGAGCGGGGTGCTGGCGGCGGATGGCATTGATGCGGGTGATATAGGGGATGATGTTCCCCGGCCGGTCCCAGTCCCAGACTTTGTACTCGTATTTCTCGGAGTTGAGGTACTCCTCCCGGCCTGGAACCGGGGTGTTCTCGCACAGCTCGTAGCTGGAGTAGATGCCGTAGACGGAGGAGAGCGTAGCGGCCAAGGCGAAGCGCATCTTGAATGCCGGGCGGCCGCCCTCTTGCAGAATGAAGGGCAGGATGTCGTGGGTGTTGGGGAAGAGATTGCCCCGGTAATACTCCTTCATCTCGCTCTGCGTCAGCTCGGTGAAGTACTCCTCCAGCTCGGCTTTGAAATTGCGCCAGGTAAAGTAGGTGTAGCTTTGCGTGAAACCGGCCTTGGCCAGCGACTTCATCACCTTTGGCCGGGTAAACGCCTCGGAGAGGAAGATCACCTCCGGGTGCGTCCGCTGCACATCGGCGATCAGCCACTCCCAGAAGACGGTCGGTTTCGTGTGCGGGTTGTCGACGCGAAAGGTCTTCACCCCCTGCTGGACCCAGAAGAGGATCACCCGCCGTAGCTCCAGCCAGAGCTCCCGCCAGCCCGGGGAGTCGAAATTGATCGGGTAGATATCCTGGTACTTCTTGGGCGGGTTCTCCGCGTAGCGAATGGAGCCGTCGGGGCGGAGCGTAAACCACTCCGGATGCTCCCGGGCCCAGGGGTGATCCGGGGAGGCCTGGAACGCGACGTCGAGTGCGACCTCCATGCTGAGCGCCTCGGCGCGGGTGACGAACGCGCGGAAATCGTCGAGGGTGCCTAGCCCCGGTTCGATGGCGTCGTGTCCGCCCTCGTCGCTGCCGATGCCGTAGGGCACGCCGGGATCATCCGGTCCCGCCTCCAGCGTATTGTTCTTCCCCTTGCGGAAGGCACGGCCGATGGGGTGGATGGGGGTCAGGTAGACGACATCGAACCCCATCTCGGCGATTGCCAGCAGCCGCTCCCCCGCTTCGGCGAAGGTCGCGCTGCGGGTTGGATCGGTCCCAGCCGAGCGAGGAAACATCTCGTACCAGGCGGCGAAGCGGGCCGCGGGGCGATCGACGACGACCTCGAGCTCCCGGTCATAAACTGTTCCGCCACGCCGGGAGCGGGCACGGCGCATCGCGGCCTCGACCTCTGGCGCGAGGAGGATGCGGACGGTCGATGCCTGAATCATTTCTCCATCGATGGCGGCGATCGCCGCTTCGAGAACCTCCCGGTCCTCATCCTCGGCACGGGGGAGCGCCTCGGCAAGGATGGAGCGACCCTCTAGGATCTCCAGCGCCACATCCTGCCCGGCCTCGAACTTCTTCTCGACCTCGTCCTGCCAGGTGGCCCACTGATCGGGAAAAGCCTCGATGGTGTAGACGTAGCGGGTGTTGTCCGGCAGAAGCACCTGACCGGCCCAGCGGTCGTTCTCGACCAGCCGCATCTCCGCTTCCTGCCAGTCATCGTCGGATGCGCGCCGGTATTTCACCACGGCGGCGATCTTGTCGTGACCGTCTTTGAAGATGTCGGCGGAGACCTCCAGGATGTCGCCGGTGACACGCTTGACCGGGTAGCGGCCGGCATCGATCTCCGGCTGAACGCGTTCGATGATGATGCTGCTGGGCGCGTCGAAGACGTCAGGCAACGGAATAGTCACGGGCATGGCAAGGTCTGAAATCGTCATGCGGCCTCCTCACACGAATCGGCACGGGCGGTCCTGGCCTGGCGCCGCCCCATATGAGCGTACGAGCACGTCCCGTGCCGGGACAACCGGAAAGGGCTCCAGTACCTTGTCGGCGGCGGGGCAAATGAATCACCCGATTGGCGGATGCGGGTCCTGTTTGCCTGAGGTAGGATCATTTTTGATCGCGATCTGAGGCAGAGTTGCCTCCGTTCGCGGAGATCTGAGTGCCACGAAGGAACTCGATCGCCTCCTAGAGCGGCCGGCGGCCGCGTGCGCGGTTGCCCCGAGCTAATAATGCCCGAGGCCCTGATGGTAGCGGTCTTCAATGCCCCCCTGCGACGAGCAAGTCATCGCCACCAAGGAGTCAACGCGAGGCGTGCCCTCCCCGCAAGATGTCAGCCGGGCGGTGCTGATCGCGGCCATCCTCGCCTCGAGCATGGTCTTCATCGACAGCTCTGCGGTCAATGTCGCGCTGCCCACGCTCCAGCGCGAACTCGGCGCCAGCGCGGCTCAGGCGCAGTGGGTCGTGGAGAGCTACGCGCTCTTTCTGGCCGCGTTACTCCTCGTCGGCGGCGTCCTCGGCGATCGCTTTGGACGGAGACGGATCTTCGTTCTCGGCACGGTGCTCTTCGCGGCCACCTCGGTCTGGTGCGGGCTCTCCCCGAGTATCGAGATGCTGATCGTCGCGCGGGCAGCTCAGGGTGTGGCCGGAGCGCTACTCACCCCCGCCAGTCTGGCAATCATCAGCGCGGCCTTCCGTGACGAGACGGAGCGCGGCCGGGCGATCGGCACCTGGTCAGGGTTCACGGCCATCACCGCGGCATTCGGTCCGGTGCTCGGCGGGTGGCTGGTCGAGAATGTCTCCTGGCGCTGGGTGTTCTTTATCAATTTGCCATTGGCGGTCGTCGTGGTCGCCGTCACCTTACGCGGAGTTCCCGAGAGCCGCGATGAAGGAGCAGGGCGGCTCGACGTCGTTGGCGCTGCACTGGCGACGATCGGTCTCGGCGCCCTCGTCTTCGGGCTCATCGAGGGACCTGTGCGCGGCTGGAGCAATCCCCTCGTCCTCGTCAGCCTGCTCACCGGCGTCGCCGGACTCGGTGCGTTCATCGCCGCCGAAACGAGGGTGTCGTCACCGATGATGCCGCTGGGACTGTTTCGCTCCCCAACCTTCGCCGGAGCGAACCTGCTGACGCTCCTCCTCTACGGCGCGTTCGGCGGCGCCCTTTTCTGGCTCCCATTCAATCTCATCCAGGTCCAGCGGTATTCCGCGACGGAGGCCGGCGCCGCGCTGCTGCCGGCGATCCTGATCCTCTTCGCCCTTTCGCGGGGGACCGGCGCGCTCATCGGCCACTCTGGAGCGCGGCTGCCACTGACCATCGGGCCAAGCATCGTGGCGCTCGCGTTCCTCCTCTTCGCCCGGCCTGGTACCAACGGGAGCTATTGGACGACCTTCCTTCCGGCGGCAATCGTGCTCGGCATCGGCATGGCGATCACTGTCCCACCCTTGACCACGGCAGTCATGAGCGCGGCTTCTCAGCACCAGGCGGGAACGGCCTCAGGCATCAACAACGCCGTCGCCCGCACCGCCGGCCTGATCGCAATTGCCGTTTTCGGCGTCATCGTGACCACGGTGTTCAATCGAGAGCTGACCAGCCGGCTCGACGCCATGCCGGCCCTCTCCCCGGCGACGCGGGAGGCAGTTGATGTGCAACGACCCGATCTGGCGGCCGCGCGCCCTCCCGAGGGAATCGACCCGGACACCGCAGCGGCCATCGCCGCCGCCATCGACGCGTCGTTCATCGCCGGTTTCCGGGTGGCCATGGTCATCGGTGCAGCGATGGCCCTCCTGGGAGCGGCCGCGGCCTGGCGACTGGTCGAAGGAAAGACGGCGGAACCAGCCCCTGCGGCCACGCCAGCCGACTAGCAACCGAGATTCGTGGCCATAATCGTCCTCACCACGGGTTCAAACGATCCGCGGAATACGGGGTCTGCCATGGCGGTGAATCGAGTGGAACGGAACCAATCTCAACACACAAGCGGCAGCCAGCGACGCCGGGGGTTCGGGGTCGAGGGGGCGCTGGCTCACGATATCGTGCGAGAGCTGGCACCGGCGGCCGAGGCCGCCGGCTATTACACCTTCTGGGTCAATGATGAGGCGCACGGCGACGGACTCGCCGCGCTCCACGAGGTCGCGGCAGTGACGACCACCATCCGCCTCGGCGTCGGGGTGATCCCGCTCGACCGCCAGGGGCCGGAGCGAATCGCCGCTCGCGTCAAAGGACTCGCGCTGCCGGTGGAGCGGCTGACGCTTGGCGTTGGCTCTGGGCGCCCCGTCGGTGGACTGGAGCGAGTGCGAGATGGCGTGGCCGCCCTGCGAGACGCAACCGCTGCAACTCTGGTGGTGGCGGCGATCGGACCGCGAATGCTCTCCCTTGCCGGCCAGATCGCGGACGGCGTCCTGCTCGATTGGCCGGCGCCCACATACGTCGAGAGCGCCGCGGAGATCGTCGCGCGAGGCGCGGCCGAGGCTAGCCGGCCGCGCCCCTGGATTGGCGGCTACGTCTTTACCACGGTTGGCAGCCCCGGAATCGCGAAGCTGCGGGAGGAAGCCGAGCATTACGCGGCCATCCCCTCCTACGCCGCGCATTTTGCGCGAATGGGTGTGGGACCGATGGGCACGGTTGCGTGCACGGACGATGCAGCAACGCTCGAGGAAAGCCTCGCGCCGTTTGATGCCGTGCTGGACGAAACGGTCGTGCGCGCGGTCGTCGCCGAGGAGACAACCTCTGCCTATCTCGCGGTGCTCACCGCCGCCGCGCCCGGGTGAACGATCCTCCGGTTCGGTCCCGAAGGGTCGTGATCCCTGTCGGGGTTCTGTTGCTGATCGTGGTCGCGGGAGCGATGGTCGTCCGCAACGTACGCGCCCCTGAGCACGATGTTGAGGTGGCCGGCACTCCCGCCGCGGTCACCACGGACGCCGCCTTTCGTGCCGGGTTCCTGCCCCTCGTGGAGCGGGTCGCCGCGGAAGCCCGGGTTCTGGTGTCTATGGGAGAGGACCGGGAACGCAACCTCCTGCGCATTCGCCGCCAGCAGGAGGTGATGCTTGAGAGTCTCGCCGCCGCCGATGCCTGGCTCGGAGCGAACCCTCCTCCGCCGGCGCTCGGACCTACGGTGGCGGCATACCGTGATGGCGCAAAGGCGATCCGCGCCGCGATGGACGAAGCACAGGCCGGGCTCCGGAGCTTCGATTTTGACCGGGTGGCGCGAGCAACCGACACGCTCGAAGTCGGATCTTCAGCGCTCGATCTCGCCGCCACGCGGTTGCGTATCCCGGATCTGGGAACCCCATCATCCTGAATGGCGGCTACTCTATCCCCGCCGCGTTCATTCAGATCGGA
>JAHWJF010000197.1 GCA_019348515.1 Chloroflexota bacterium
CCCAGGCAAGCGCGATGAGACATCCGGCCATGGTGACCATGATCGAGAGGATCAGTCCGACGTGTGGTGGCGAGACAAGAGTGACGTCGAACCCGTAGAGGGTGTGCCACCACTGGTCCATGAGGCCGAAGAGGAGGAAGAAGAGCGCGCCAAATCCGCCGATGATGTATCCCAATGGTCCGCGGAATCGCCCACGCAGAATCGGCGTGACCCCTGCACGATCCGTGGCACCCGGTACGCCCCGCTGGGTGTACCGGGTCATCAGCAACACCATCGCCAGCGAGGTCAGCCCGGCAATCGTGACCCCGCCATAAAGCACCAGATGCGGCGCCGTGAAGAACGTATCCGGGCCAACGTCAATATGCCACTGGATATCCCAGGAGAAGCCGAGAAAGGCCAGGAAGACGCCAATGATGAACCCGGCCGCCGCGCCGACCCGAGCCCGATCCAGGATCACATCGGGGACGTGGGACCGCGGCGGCACGGAGAAGCGAGCAACGAGCGTCGACGAGGACATCGATCTTTTGCTCCTGCATGTGCTCGTAGGTCAACCGTAGGTGAAGAAGCGCGGGTCCAGCGATGTCGCCGTGTGCGCGAAGGGGAGAAAGCGGACGGTTGCCGTCGCATAGTCCACCGGCACGTCGAACATGACCCAGCCGTCTCGCTGGGCTCCAGGGTAATACCCGCCGGCGGCATCGGGGCGGGGCGGAGTCAGCGTGGCAACGTCAAGCAGCGGGTTGCCAGCGTCGTCGACGAGGACAAAGGCGTTCGCCGGGAAGTAGGCGAGTTCACCTCCAGATTGCGCGTTTTGGACCCGGAACCTCAGCGCGGTCCATACGGAGCCGTCTTCACCGGCAGCATCGCCTACGCCAAGCGCGCCCGTGCGGTAATCGACCAGGTTGAAAGCGTCCGCACCCGTGACGACGTCGAGCAGCTCGACGGCCCATTGATCCGTCACCGCTACTTCGCCGATTCCGACGGCGGAGCTGAAGTTGGGTCCGGCACTATTGGGCTCCGCCGGCCGTTGCGGTAGGTCGGGGATGTGCGCACCATCCTGAATGGCGAGCACCCGATCGGCCCACGAGCCGCCGAGCTCCAGACTGTCGAACAGGAGGAGGAGGGAGCTTTCCTCCACGGGAATGCCAAACGCGATCCATCCCGCGGTTGACTCCCCAGGAGCAAGGGTGAGGTCGAGCACCGGATCGGGAGGCTTCGCGCCGAGGAAGCGCCACACGAGCCCCGAATCGCCGGTGAGGGCGAAATCGTCATTGTTCAGCCAGATGGGATTCGCGCCGACATTGCGTGCCGAAAGATTGACCACGACATACGTCGCCCCGTCCCGGGGCTCAACATTGCTGGGTGAAGCTGCAAGCACGGCAGCAACGGCGTCACCACCAACGAGCACCTCGCGGACCTCGAGCGCAACGGGACCGGCCGTCACTGTTTCGCCGAGTGGAACCGGTTCCGCGCGCGAAAGACCAAGGGACGAAACGGGCACCGGGGACCCGTCCTGGGCCAGCGCGGTCACGACTTCCGTGCCAAGCATCAGACTGATGATGACCGCGATGCGAACCACCAGGCGAACGGCGCCCATCCCAAGATCGTGTCGTCGCATATCGCTGAGTGTCGATCCTCTGTCAGGGCGCGGGAGCATGCAGCGGATTGTAGCGGCCAGGGTGATGCGGGAGCGACAAGGGGCGGGTCACACCGCCAGCGTGGTCCAGGTCGTCGCCGTCGCCTGTTGCAGACGGCGTTCAGCACGACGCAGTGAGGCAGTCGTCTCGTTGCTCACCCCGTAAAGGTCGTCACCCCATTCACCCCAGCCATCGATGACGCGCCAGCCATACTCGATCATCAGGTTTTCCAGCTCCCAGGGCAGGAGATAGTTGTTGCCGGGATCACCGCCTGGCAAGTGACGCATCCAGGAGGCGCGGTAGATCGGCGAGAGTGCCCCAGGAACACTCGCCAGCAACCGGCCGCCAGGTTTCAGGACCCGGCGCAGCTCGCGCAACGCCGCCGGAACGTCGGGGACGAACTGGAGGAGCACGCGAGCCTGGATAGCGTCAAAGACAGCGAGTGGATCGGCAAGCCGCGTCACGTCTCCGGTTCGCCACTCGATATTCGCACCGCGTTCACGCGCATGATCCCGTGCGCGGCGGATCATCTCTGGGGAGAGGTCGATCCCTGTCACGCGCGCTCCACGCTCGGCGAGTGCGATGGCTAGCTGCCCACTGCCGCATCCCGCATCCAGGACGCGCGCTCCGCTGCTCAGGCGCAGAGCATCCCATATGCGGTCGAGGTCAGCCTCGCGGTCCGGCGTCAGGGCGTTGACCTCGGCACGCGCATCCCACCGCTCGGCACGTGCGTCCCAGTCGGCACGCGAGCGCTCGATCCAGGACGCCTGCTCGTCCCGGACGAGGACGGAATTGATGTCGTTCGGTGGTGGGGGGCGCTCACGGCCCGAATATTGCGGTCTGTCGGGCGCCATGGAAACTCCGGCGATTAGACTCTCGCGATGGATATAGGCTGGCGAGAGCAATCCGGGTGTATGTGGTCTGCCGCTAATGCGACGATAGTCGGACGAGATCCGAACCAGGACGACCGGAGGCTACTGCAAAGGCCGTGGGAATCCTAATCTGCTGGAGACGCCCGTGAAGACGATTCGACCACTGACCCTTGCCACGGCGCTTACAGGGCTCGTCTTGTTGGCCGCCTGCACGCCGGCGCCGGAGACGACGCCAACAGCGACCCCAGCCCCAACCCCGACCGCGGTGCCGGTCACGGTCAATCTCGAGGACGTTGGCGCGGTCATCGTCGCCAGCCCCGCTGCTGGCACGGACGCGATCAGCGGCGTCTACGTCGTCACGTTTGATGCGTCGGACATTGTGGACCGGGTGATGCCCGCCGTCGTCACCGTGATCAACGAACAACGGTTCGACAACGGGATGCTCGGTCAGACCGAGGTTGAAGCGGGGCGCGGGACGGGGTTCATCATTGACGGCTCCGGCCACATCGTGACCAACGAGCACGTTGTGCGTGGGGGAACCGGGTTTGAGGTTATCCTGTCGACCGGTGAGAAGCGCGACGCGACCCTTGTTGGCGCCGATCCGCTGAGCGATCTCGCGGTCGTACGGATAGAGGGGTCACCCCCGGCGGCTGTCGAGTTTGGCAGCTCGGAGTCCTTGGAGCAGGGCCAGCCGGTCCTGGCAATTGGGTCGCCGCTCGGGGAGTTCACCGGAACGGTGACCAGCGGCATCGTCAGTGCCCTCAACCGCGATTTCCCAACCAATGCCAGAATGGCCGGTGAGGGGATCTACACCGACCTCATCCAGCATGATGCGGCGATCAACCCCGGCAACTCGGGAGGACCGTTGTTCGACCTCGCGGGCCGCGTGATCGGCGTAAACACGCTCGGGATCCCCCAGTCCGGGATCACCCCGGTGCAGGGACTGTTCTTCGCGATCCCCTCCGACCATGTCGCCAATATCGCCAGCCAGCTGATTGAAAATGGGCAGGTATCGTACCCATACATCGGAGTCGAATATCAACCGATCTCGCCGGATCTCGCTGCTCAGAACGATCTGCCGGTCGATTACGGGGCATTTGTTCTGGCGGTCGTGCCCGGGGGGCCAGCGGAACAGTCGGGCATTCGGGAAGGGGACATCATCCTGGGCATCGGCGACCAGCAAATTCAGAGCCAGACGACATTTACCGAAGCGCTATTCGACCAAGCGCCAGGAGAGACCGTCACGGTAACCGTGCTGCGGGGTAACCAGGAACGTCAGTTCGAGGTCACACTGGCGGGGCGGCAGGAAAGCTGACGCGCCGGAAGTCGGAGGTCGGAGGTCGGGTGTGGCTCCCCTGCTGGCCGGCTGGCCATCTTACTCCCGACTCCCGCCTTCTAGTTCGCGGACGGCGACCCGAGCAGAGCAACGATCTTCTCCAGGTGGACGCCGTCACTGGCGAGCAGGTCTTCGGTTGCCTCCCGGACCGTCGTTGGACCATGGTCGCGGTCGTCCCAGGTCTCCGGCGCCATGCCCCGCAGCATGGCCAGCGTCGACTCCCGCGCCGTACCAAACTGCGAGATCACCTCGACCGTCGTGTCGTCAGGCGACGGGATCTCGATCAGCTGGGTCTCGCCCTTGTCGCCGAAGGCGCCGGTGAGGCTAATTCCACTGAGCCGATCCTTCAGGGCCTGTGAAAATCGTAGCTCGTCGTCGCGCATCTCGAGCACAACATCGCGCACGGTGTTTCCGGATTGCCCAAGGCTCAGTCGCTCCTCGGGGAGCGTCCGCACTTTGAGGTTGAGCTCGCGATAGGTCGCGATCAGGCCATTGAAAAGTTCCTGCTCGCCCATAACCACCCCCATCTTCCGGCGCACCCGCGTTGGTCGATCTGACCGCGCCAATCGGTGCGCCGGGGCGTACTTCGGCGCGTGATCGTACCACCCGAAGCTCCGTACGCCAATTGGTTGCCCCTGGGTTCGTTCGGGCCCTGCGCCGGTGCTAGACTGCCGCGAGAGCACCCGATCGCGGGGAAGCGCGCTCGTTGCGCTTCTGGCCTATCCTGATGGAGCACAGCACGTAGGTATGGACGGCAAATTTGGATCTCGGGACCGGGTGCAGGCCAGCACGCCAATGCGGTGTCCGGTCTGTGACCGTGAGCTCGAGGACACGCTGGTGCGGGACATCGGCGGCGTGACGGCGAATCTCTTCTGGCAGGTTCACGCGGGGCGCTGCCCGGAGCATGGCTGGTTCCAGACCGAGGTCATCTCCCGCCCCCCGCGTGAGATCTTTCCCGTCAACAAACCGTTTGGAGCAGCCCGCCGGGTGGTCGTCGACGGCCGCGAGGTCTTCTCCTTCCCCACCGTCTGGGATAGCCTCCCACGGGAGCAACAACGGGCCAGGGTGGATCCGTTGGACGCTCGCTACTGGCAAATCGACCGGTCCCGAGGCGAGCACGAGGTCTACTAAACTAACGTGCGCGACGTCATGGTGTCAGAACGCCTTGGATCAACCGGTGCCGGATAGCGAGAGGAAAGGGTGAGGTCGTGAGTAGCGACGCCCGAAATCCGGCCCACCCACAACGGCAGGCTCCATCGCGTCCACCAACTCCGGCAACCGTTGAGCTACCGGCCGCGCCGGCCGCGAGTGAGCGGCGAACCGGGCTGACTCCCGTCACGCTTCTTCTCGTCCTGGTCGTCGGGTACCTGCTGATCCAGATCCAGTTCGTCCTGGTCCTGGTCCTGCTTTCGCTCGTGTTCGCGACCGTGATCCAGACGCCGGTCGATGCCCTGGAGCGGCGGCATTTTCCACGGCCGCTGGCGATCCTGCTCGTCTACATCGGCATCATCGGCGCGTTCACCGTGTTGTTCGTGCTGCTGTCGCCGGCAATCCGGGAACAGGCATCGGCCTTCCGTGAACAAGCGCCACAATCGCTGGCCAACTTGCGCGATGCATGGCAGACCAGCGGCAACGCTATCCTCGCCGGTCCCGGTCAGCAACTCCTCAGCCGTGGCATTGCCTTTATCCAAAGCCCCGCGACTCAGGCGCAGGGAGTTAATGTGCCGCAGGGTGCCGCGTTGGGGCTGCTCACGGGACTTGGCGGTGGCATCATTGGCCTCTTGACGGTCTTCGTCATCTCCTTCTATTACCTCATGGAGAAGTCGTGGATCCGACGCATCGTTCTGCTCGATTCCCCCCCGGAAACGCGCATCCGGGTCAGCCGCATCTGGGACGCGGTCGAGCAGAAGGTCGGAGACTGGCTGCGCGGGCAACTAACCCTCTGCCTCGTCATCGGCGTCACCGCGACGATCGGTTATGCGGTGATGGGCATTCAGTTCTGGCCGCTGCTGGGTCTGTGGGCCGGCATCACCGAGATCATCCCGATCCTGGGTCCGTGGCTGGGAGGTATTCCGGCGGTTCTCATTGCCCTGACGCAAGGGTGGGAGAAGGGATTCCTCGTCATCGGCTTCGTGGTCCTGCTGCAGTTGATGGAAAACACGATTCTCGTGCCCCGCATTATGCGCGGCGCCGTAGGCCTGACGCCGCTGACGGTATTCATCGCGATTCTGGCCGGGACGGAGTTTGCCGGCATTGCCGGCGCGTTGCTGGCAATTCCGATCGCGGCGGTGATTCAGGTCATGGTGTCGCACTACACTGAGGCGCGCCGGGAGGCGAAACTTGCGGGACGCTCGGCGTTGCCGGGATGGCGGTGGATGCGCGGCTCGATTTCGCCCCCCGCGTTCACCCCTATGACCCCGCCGGATGTCGGCGATGACGGCGGTCGCGGGGCGTCGTTGGAGGCTCCTAATGGCGCGCCCGGGTGGAGCGCCGAGGTGCTCACGCGAGCGGCCGCCAAGACTCAGGAACCGGGTTCGAGCGAGAGCAGCCGTCCATAGCATTCCCGTTGTTGCACACGCCGGGGTGAAGCAATTCCGGAGGAACAAGTCGTGGATGCGAATGCCGGGTATGTGGACCAGAACCGTGTACAGCTCGAGCGGCTGCGGAGTCTCGTTGCAGGGCTCAGCGACGACGACCTGATGCGCGAGTTGCCGGATGGTTGGACCATTTCCGATGCGCTCTCACACCTGGCATTCTACGATCGCGGGGCGCAGATTATCTTGGAGCGGTTGGCGCGAGAAGGCGTCGTAGCATCTCCTTATGACTACGGCACGATCTACA
>JAHWJF010000198.1:0-3448 GCA_019348515.1 Chloroflexota bacterium
GGAGCGGGCGGCGTGGGCGGAGAGATCCCGTGAATGAGCAAGGCTGTTGACAAACTCTCCCGATACTCCACTGACCACGGCCACCCCGGTCAGTCGCAACCGGGAGGCGGTGGCACAGCTGTTGCTCCCGTGTGTTCGGTCCCATTCGGCCACCGACAGTCATGGGACTGTCCCTCGGAGGGCATCGACGCGTGGACGACCGCCTGCTCTCGCTCCTCATGGTGGCCACTCTCGCCGTCGCCCACCTCGTCGCCGGCCAGCTGCGCTTCCTCGCCGGGATACCGCGCAGTGTCTGGCTCTCGATGGCCGGCGGCGTGTCCGTCGCCTACGTCTTCGTCCACCTCGTCCCCGACCTCGCCGAAGGGCAGGAGGTACTTGCCGAGGCGCTGGGAGAGGGTCTTCTGCCCTTCCTCGAGCACCACGTCTACCTCCTGGCCCTCGTCGGCCTGGCCGTCTTCTATGGGCTCGAGCGGGCTGCGATCATGTCCCGCCGGCAGCGGCGCGCGAGCAGTGGGGAGGACGCGGCCGGCCGGGGCGTCTTCTGGCTCCACATCGCCATGTTCGCTGCCTACAACGCCCTGATCGGCTACCTGCTTCAGCGCGGTGGGGAAGCTGATGGCGCGTCGTTTGTGCTCCTGTTCGGCACGGCGATGGGGCTGCACTTCGTCGTCAACGATTTTGGGTTACGCGAACACCACAAGGACGCCTACGACCGAATCGGCCGCTGGGTGCTCGCCGTCGCGATCCTGCTCGGTTGGGGTGTTGGTCTGGCCGGGGAGATCCCCGAAGCGGCGCGGGCTGCCCTCCTCGGCTTCCTCGCCGGTGGGGTTGTCCTCAACGTGCTGAAGGAGGAGCTACCGGAGGAGCGGGAGAGTCGCTTCTGGGCCTTCGCCCTCGGCGCCGCGGCCTACACCGCCCTGCTGCTTGCCCTGTAACGCGGCGGCTGCCAGAGCGGGAGGCGGGTCGTTGAGGAAGGCCGGGTCCACGACGCCCCGGTTACCGCGGGCGTCGGCTCTAGCGGTCGCTGGCGGGAGATCCCTCCGAGACACCCTCCACGAAGTCAGCCCCTGCCAGCTCAGCGATCGCCCGGTCAGCGTCGCGCAGCTTCGCGCCAGTCATGCGAGCGCCGTGCAGGTCGGCTCCGGTCAGGTCAACGTCGCGCAGGTCGGTCTCCTGGAGGTTGGCATGCGCCACGCTTGCATTCCGGAGGCACGCCGCAGCGAGGTTCGCGTGGGTGAGGTCGGCGCCGGTCAGATCGGCCCCCTCGAGATTGGTCTCTCTGAGCGTGGCATCACGCAGCGTGGCCTGATGCAGATCGGCGCCAGCGAGATTCGCCGTGGCGAGATTGACGCGCGAGAGATCCTTCTTGGCCAGATTTGGTGGGGTCGTCATGTCACCGTCTCCTCTTCCGAGGTGCGGGCGCTCGTGTTGACGTGGTGCGGGTCAGCTGAGGGCGAACCGTCCATCGTCGGCCAGCGCGATGAGGTCTTGGGCCGACCCGACCTGCTCCGTCACCGGCTCCGCTCGCCCAGCCAGCCGCTCCGCGAGGCCATCGAGGGCATCGTCTGCCGTTCCACCGTCCACGACCACGACCGTCACCGCGTCAGGCCCGGTCCGCACCGCAAAGGCGCCGACGAGACCCTTCGGGGGGAACGAGGCAAGGCGGTGGGCCACGGCGCGGTCGATATCTTCGGCTTCCGTCCCGTCTAGTAGCCGCCAGGTACTCATGGATGCGCGCATCGGTCCTCCTTCTCTGTCATCGAGCGCTGTTGCACTGATTTCCACTCCCGCCTGCCTACAGGCTCATCTCGTCCGTGGCAGGAGCCTGAGGTCTGTGGGCAAGCCGGGCGGCGCGGGTCACGCAGGCTCTCTCGACGCGTGTCACTGGGATACACCAATTTTACCCGAAGACGGGAATGGTATGCAAATCGTGCATAGTACAGAGAAGAATCTTCCGCTCCTGGCTCCCGAGAAGTTCATCACCGTTGTTATCTTCCACACCTTCAACCGCTGCACCGGCAATCCCCACCAGCCGCACCTGTTCGCAGAACATCAGCAGATGCCCCGTGAGACGCGACGCGGATGATCCCGGTCGCCATGAATCGGTGTCCGCTCGCCGTTCCCCGCTCTCCAGCACGGGTCGCCGCCGGGATGGTGATCCCCACGTTGACAAGGTCCCGGCCCACGGCGGGGTAGACGCGGGTCCCCTTCCGCGAGCCTTGCCGCGACGTCCGCACGTTTCGGTTCAGCCTGTTGGCCGACCTGTCGCAAAGAAGCGCACTGCTCGCTCCGGCACGATCGTCGTCGGAAGCGCCAGGGCCTTCAGTGGTGACTTGGATTCGGCCCGTCGCCGTTCCTCATCGGGTCACCCTTTTCGGACCGCGAGGATAGCCGCTGCTCCTAGGGGCTAGCACCGCTGCTGTCTTGACCATCTGCCGGAGGAACAACCCGCCAGATCGCGCCCGTATCCGGGGAGGGCATCACTCCCCCGTCGGCGATGTAGAGCGAGCCATCGGGACCGAACGCAAGCCCAAGCGGATGCTCCGGCGTCCCGCCCGGCGGACCGGGAAGCGGATTGCGCGGCACCGGACGAAAGCGGAAGACGGCGCCGGTTGTCGAGTTCGCGGCCGCCCATTGATGGCCTCCAGGTGTTGGCGAGGCGATCGGTAGCCAGGGTCGGTCTGAGCCCCGTACCTCCGGCTGATTCCGGCTTTCGCCTCGCGGGGTAGTAGGAGGCGTGCCGGCGAAGCCGCGCTGGATTTGGGCGTTGTCCGTGCCTGGGTACACGAGCTCTATGCCAGCGGGGCGGCTGAGCATCGACTCGGTCATCTTCTTCAGGCGTCTGTGGGTCATTGATAATCAAAATTAATTCGTCTATTGACAAAATAGATATCGAGTCGTACTTTATCAAAGCAACCGATGGCACCGGGGTCGAGCTCTTCGACCGCCTGCGCCATCGGAGGACCCGTGGAATGAGGGAGCCCAATTTGTGATGTTGCATCCGGTCATCGGCCGCTGCCCCGTCTGTGGAGACGAGCTGGCAGTGACACGGCTCCACTGCGGGAGCTGCGACACCCAGATCGAGGGGCGCTTCCAACTCGGGCGCTTCCAGCGCCTCACCGCCGACCAACTCGCCTTCGTCGAGGTCTTCGTCAAGAACCGCGGGATCATCAAGGATGTCGAGGCCGAGCTCGGCATTTCGTATCCGACCGTCCGCGCTCGCCTCGATGATGCCCTGCGTGCGATGGGCTTTCCAGCCGGCGGGGAGGACGACCCGCGCATCTCTCCCCGCGAGGCCCGCACCCAGGCCCGCGAGGAGCGGCGCCGCATCCTCGAAGAACTGAAGGAGAAGCAGATCACCGCCGATGAAGCGGCCCGCCGCCTTGCCGGCTAGTCCCGCTTAGTTCGCACCCGCCCGATCGCCAAGGAGCTCGCCCGATGGTCGAAC
>JAHWJF010000198.1:3548-4865 GCA_019348515.1 Chloroflexota bacterium
CGCTCGTCTCAGCGCGACCAGGTGCGCGAAGAGCGCCTCGAGATCTTGCGCCTGCTTGAAGCCGGCGCCATCACCGCCGACGAGGCGGCCACGCTGCTCGACGCCCTCGATCGGGCCACCTTCTCACCACCGAACACCAACAACGGATCAGCGGTGCCGCCCAGCGCCGAGGCGTGCCAGGTCCGCATCCGGGTCACGGACAGTACGACCGGACGAGCGATGGTCAACCTCGCCTTCCCGCTCGGGCTGATCAAGTCTGGGCTGGACATCGCCGGCATGTTCGTCCCGGAGTACCTCCCGAAAGTGGAGGCGATCCGGGAAAGCGTCACCGCTGGCTTCCGCGGCTCCCTGGTCGATGTCGACGACGGCAGTCGCCGGGTCGAGATCGTCACCGAATAGTTCGTGGCGAGCCGGCCGCGGTTCTTGCCGTCTCTGAACGAGGAATCCAACGACGCCGGGAGGAAAACATCGTGACGGACAATGCGAACGCGGGAAATCGACGCGAGGATCACATCCCCGTAGACCTCAACCAGCCGGTCGTGCTGGGAGTCCACAACCTCAACGGCGACGTCACCGTCCGAACCGCCGATCGGACCGACGTCTTCATCGGCCACATTGCCCCTGGTCATCCCCGAGACGTCGGCGACGACGAGGCCGAGTTCGTGATCGACGCCCACAATAACCGGATCGAGGTCCACCCAAACCCGCGTGTTGGCGCTGGGTGGGCCGACGTCAGCGGAGACATCGATCTCGATGCCGTTGTCGGGCAGATCACGAAAGCGTTTCGGCGCGGTGGATCCTGGGCCTCGGCCAGACCGGGCAAGGTACGCATCCCGTCCGGCCGCCACTCTTGGTCCGATATCACCATCGAAGTCCCCCGGGCGATGACCGGCCGGGTCGAGATCCACTCGGCCTCTGGTGATATTCGGGTCGAGGGCGTCACCGGTGAGATCGCGCTCAATACCATGTCAGGTGACGTCCAGGTGGTCCGCACCGGCGGGGAGCTCACGCTACAGACGGCGAGCGGCGACCTGGTCATCGAGGGCGCGACCGGTCGCCTCACCGCTCATACCGCCAGCGGCGACGTCCGCGTCACCTCGGCCCAGATCGATGGTTTCCAGATCCAGACCGCCAACGGCGATATCCTCCTCGACGCAATGCTCGGCGGCGACGGTCCCTTCCGCGCTCAAACCGCGAGCGGCGACGTCCGCCTGACGCTCCGCCAACCAACCGCTGGTGAGGACGAGCCGGCCGCGACGCTCGCTTTCCACACCGTCTCCGGCGACGCCCACGTGACCCCGCCGTTTCGCAAGACCG
>JAHWJF010000198.1:4965-6652 GCA_019348515.1 Chloroflexota bacterium
GCTTTCCACACCGTCTCCGGCGACGCCCACGTGACCCCGCCGTTTCGCAAGACCGGCCGCCGGCTCTGGCAGGCCGGTCCAGTCGAGAGAGGACCGCGCATCGAGGTGACGACCGTCAGCGGCGATCTCGCTGCCCGGTTTGCCACGGCGGAGAGCGCCTTCGTCCCCGCATCCACCCCGACCGCACGCGCGGACGATGTCCCACCCGCACCGCCCGCACCGCCCGCGCCCGTGATCGTGCCCGAGCGGCCATCATCGCCAATCGAACCGTCTCCGGCCACGGTGAGTTGGTCGCGCGGCGAGATCGACCTTGCCGAGACCGAAGCCGGACCAGAAGCGCCCCCGCCAACCGCGCATGGCGATGCCCTGCGCCTCGCCGTTCTGGAAGCGGTCGAGCGTGGCGAGATCGACGTCGAGGAAGCGCTGCGACGGCTCGAGGCGGCGGATGCCGTCACCAGTCCCTAGGAGTTGATGATCCTCCAGGCGACGCGGCGCGATCAGCCAGCAGTCGCAGACCTTCAAGGTGAAGGAGACCGAGATGTACCGCAGCCACTGGGAGCTCGCCGCCTACGTCCGCGACCACATCGCGGTCCTGGCCGATGAGCATCGGGCCTGCTCCCCGATCGATCAGGGCGAAGATCGACCGGCACGCCTGGTGACTCAGCTTCGACACCGCCTGGGGATCAGCCTCATCCACGTCGGCCGCGCCCTTGCCGGCTGTGACGCGGTGCGAGGGCTTCCAGCGCCGCCCGGCCGGCCCGCGCCATGGGGGCAACCTGGTTCCTGACCTGGCCATCGCCGCCCTGCCGATCGCGGCAATGAGCGATACAGGTCAGGCTTTCACAGCCCAGAGTTCTGCTGTTGCGCACAACTCACCCCTTCCCGCGCTCGACGACCGGTCGCAGGTGGGCTTCGTGACGAGCCGCCTCCTCCGGCGACAAGACCTGCTCGATGACCTCAGCCCAGGTGGGGACGCGTGGGTTGCCAGACGAGTGCGACGCGGTCTCCCACCGGCGTGGCTCTGCTAGCTCAATATCCGCCTGATACGCCCGATGAATCTCGCCAAAGCCAGCACCCTCCGCGAAGGTCAGCAAATCGCGATCATCGAAGTCGAGCATGGGATCGGCCGCAAGCGGCTGGACGACTTCAATGACAGCGCGCACGCGGTCGCGCAGGTCCTCTATCGGACCCGCATCCCACGAGGTACATCGTGCGCTCAAGCGGTTGGTTAGCGGAAAAAGCGAGAGGCGGCCGTGTGGTCGCAGGACGCGGACGAGCTCGGCGAAGGCGCGTGGTGTATTTACCACATGGATCAGCACCGAGCGTGTCGTAACCGCATCGTCCGAGCCAACCGGGATCACGGCCAGATCCGCTGCCCCGGTAAGCACGAAGCGGCAGCGGTCGAGCCCACGATCCCGAATCGGCCGCAGGTAGGCGAGCGTCTGCCGCAACTGCTCTGGGTCGCCTCCGTGACGCCGGTGGAGTAGCCACTGTGCCCACTGATCACGCTCACGTGCTCGCATCCGAAAGAACTCAACGCTCCACTCCCCGCACGGGGCGGATAGTCGCTGGCCCTGTTCGTGTATACTGGTTCCTATTCGGCCCCACTATTCTGCTGGACAGATCTCTCCAGAAATCAGGCACACTATGCCGCACAGTCGCCTCCTGACCGGTTGGGACATCTCCT
>JAHWJF010000199.1:0-5095 GCA_019348515.1 Chloroflexota bacterium
AATCCCGCCAGAGCATGCCAGGAGGTCCGGATGGCCGTCGCGCAGCGAATGAGTGAGCAAGCGTATTTGGAATTTGTCCGGTCAGGTGAGGAAGGAGCCTGGGAGCTTCACAATGGCCGGTTGGTTGAGAAGCCAGGGATGAGCTGGTGGTCGAGATCTGGTACCCATCGACGGGCAACTACGACGTCGATGCCAAACTGCCGATCTATCAGCAGCGGGGAGACCTCGAGATCTGGCGCATCCACCCCTACGAACGGACCCTGACGAACTGGCAGCGGCAACTGGATGGGTCATATCAACAGACTCTCCATCGCGATGGCACCATCGCGCCGAGGGCGATACCAGGGGCAACGATCGACATCGGCACATTGCTCGAATCATGAACGCATCGGTGCTCAAATTCTCAACTGCACGCCACTCAGTGCTTCATCGGTCGTCTCGCCGACTCGCCGACTCGCCGTTTTCTGGGAGATAATCCGTCGCATCCGCGCGTCCCTGCGCGGTCGAAGACGCCGCGAGCCGGACCCTAGAGCCGCGAGGGGTAGCAGCGCCAGACATGGCCAATCTCATCACTATTGCCCGGCTCATCCTGCTATTCATCGTCATTGCCATGATCCATTTCCGTCCAGTCGATCTCGCACTGCTGTCGATGTTTCTACTCGGCGTCGTCTTCGCCGGGGACGGTATCGACGGCTGGGTCGCGCGCCGGCGCGGTTCGACGTCGCCGTTCGGCGCCGTCTTCGATATCGCGGGCGACCGGATTGTCGAAACAGTTCTGTGGGTCTACTTCGCATGGGAGCGCGTGATTCCCCTCTGGGTACCGTTCCTGGTCATTGTCCGGGGCGGCATCGTCGATGCCCTGCGCTCCATGTCCTACGTCGAAGGAAAGACGGCCTTTGGCCAGAACACCATGATGCGCTCAACCGTTACCCGCTGGCTGACGGCTGGACGATTCATGCGCGGACTGTATGGATACGTCAAGGCGGCGGCTTTCGTGTTCTTGACCGGTTACTACGGGTACATCCAACCGGAGGAAGAGAGCTGGCTGGACAAGATCTACAGCCTCGACGTCGTGCGCTGGTTCGGCTGGGCGAACGTCTGGCTGGCGGTGGCGCTCACGTTGATCCGTGGTCTGCCGGTCCTGTTCGACGCGATCCCGTACATTCGCCATGGCGGCAAGGCGGCCGTCTCGGAGTCCGTCGCGATGGTGACAGGCGGCCGAGACCGTGGCCCCGCGGGATGACCCAAGCATGACGGTTATGCCGGCGCCTGCACCAGCTGTAGCCGACAAGCGCGACTCCGTGCCCTCGGCGTCGATTGAGTCTCCGGGTGGCCGACTACCGCGCCGTCCCAGTACCCGCTACCGGCGGGAGCGCCCTCGCCAGCGCCGCTACCGGCTCGCTAAGGCGATCGCCAGCGTCGTCTCGCGCATCGTCTCCTGGCTACCGGACCCGCTCCGCGATGGCGTCGCCGATCGGGCCGGTGATCTCTGGATCCGGCTCACTCCGGTCTATCGAGCAAATGTCATCGCCAATATCGGCCAGGTCCTGGGACCTGAAACCTCGCGACCGGAGCTAGAGACCATGGCGAAGACGATCTTTCGCATGTCGGCCCGGAATTTTGGTGAACTGCTCCGACTGCCCCACCTAACCCGATCAGAACTGCTGGCCCTCATGCCGATCCCGGCCCAGGATATCGACGTCTTGCGCGACGCCCATGAACGCGGGCAGGGGGTCGTCATCGCGACCGCGCACATGGGCGCGTTCGACCTGCTCGGGCATGCCATCGCCGCGCTAGGGGTGCCCATGACCGTCATCACCGGACGAACCACCTCCCGGTTCGTCTTCGATGGGGTCACGCATCTCCGGCATTCCCACAGCATGACCATGGTCGATCCAAGCCCAGGTGGCGTGCGCCGCGTCATCCACGCGTTGCGCCGGGGAGAGATTGCCGGGTTCGTGGTCGATTACGACTTTTTTCAGAACGGGCTGCCGATGACGTTTTTCGGACGCGAGACGACGCTACCGCCGGGCGCTATCCGCATCGCGCGCGATACCGGGGCGCTGGTCATCCCGATGTTTCCCCGACGGGGACCAGGTGGGCACGAGCTGAGTGTGGGTGAGCCTTTTCAGGTGCCGAGAACACCCGACATCGACGCGGACGTCGCGGCCGGCATGGAGATTCTGAAATCTCGACTTGAAGAGGGGATCGGCGCTAACCCCGACCAGTGGGTGCTGTTCCAACGCGCGTGGCCATTGGCACCCGCGCCCCCTGTCCGCGTCTTTCCGGTCGGGTCGCCCCTTGAGAGCGAGTTGTTGAAAAACGTCGACACCGTGCTGCCGCCGGACCGAGATGACGTTGAAGGTGTACGCAGCTAGTGCGCAAAGTGCGCAACACCTGAATGCGCTCGATGAGGTTGGGATGCCGCGCAAAATCCGCCAGCTAAAATCCGATCTGCGGAAGGCGGGGTTCTTGCTGATTCCAGGACGTGGCAAGGGGAGTCACACGGTATGGGTCCATCCTGGATCCAAGACGTACGTCACCGTCTCAGGGAGGGATAGCGCCGATGCACAGTTCTATCAAGAGCGAGACGTTCGTGAGGCCATTGCCGAGGCGAACCGAGATTCCTCTCACGAAGGAGGATAGTCATGGAGATCCGGGATTCCAAATGGTCGGGTGTAACACCAGACGAATTGGCCGAGGCGCGGCGCTACAGCATGTGTATCGACTGGTCACCCGAGGATGAAGTCTTTATCGCGAGTTTCCCTGAGGTTCCGTACGTGCGAACGCACGGGGCAACGCGTGAAGAGGCAGTCGAGCGGGGAGAGGAAGTTATCGTCGCCTGGCTGACAGCCATGAAGGATGCGGGCTACCCAGTCACGCCACCGAAGATCAGAGCATGAACCGGGATCAGTGATTACCTCTGAGGTTTCGTGTCTTCGCTTTGGGACTATCTCGCCATTGGCACCCGCGCCCCCTGTCCGCGTCTTTCCGGTCGGGTCGCCCCTCGGGAACGAGCTGCTGGAACGCGACGACGCCGTCCTCGCAACGGGGCGGGACGGGCGGCTCTCACACCAGGAGGATGCGCCCACAGATCGTACGGACCCGCCTCCGCGATCTCGAGATCGATAAGCGCGCCGACCGGCAACTCGCCCGGCACGAAAACGAGGCCGTCGACCTCTGGCGCGTGCCGCCGCGCGCGACCGACGGCGATCGGCTCGCTGCCGCCCGCTTCGTCTTCCGCCTCAAGCTCGCCGACTGCCTCGATCAGCACCTGCACGGTCTGTCCCACGAGCGCCTGGTTCTTGCGCAGCGAGATTGCCTGTTGCGCTTCCATGATGGCGTTGCGCCGCTCTTCGGCGATCTGTGAGGGCACCGTGGGCAGATCGAGCGTCACCGCCTTCGTGCCCGGTTCGGACGAGTAGGTGAAGACGCCAACGTGGTCGAACTCCTGCTCCCGCACGAAGTCGAGCAAGGTCTGGAACTGTTCGTCGGTTTCACCCGGGTAGCCGACGATGAGGGTGGTGCGCATCACGACGTCCGGCATCTTGGCACGGGCATGGTCGATCAGGCGGCGGGTCATGGTGATGTCGCTGGGACGGTTCATGTTCCGCAACACGGTTGCATCGGCATGCTGAATCGGCATATCGAGGTACGGCAGGAGCGCGTCGTGCTCGGCCATCACGTCGACCATGCGTAGCGTCAGCGGGCTGGGATAGATGTAGAGCATGCGGAGCCAGGGGAGATCGGGCACGCCGTCCACTATCTGCTCAAGAAGACTCGGCAAGCCGTGCTTGATGCCGAGATCCGCGCCGTAGCGGATGGTGTCCTGGGCGACGAGCACGACCTCTTTCGTGCCCTGACCCACCAGGTCTACGATCTCCTGCAACACGTGCAGCGGCCGCTTGCTCACCTGCCGCCCTTTGATGCTGGGAATCGTGCAAAAGGCGCAGGCGTGGTCGCAGCCGTCGGCGACCTTGACGTAGGCTGATGGACCGGCCTGTGTCCGGCTGAAGGTGGTGAGCATCCCCTCACAACCCGCGACCTCCGGCTGTGGCGGCTCGCCGAGCAAGCCGCCAACGACGTCGCCGATACGATGCCACTCGCGCGTGGTCAACACGTGGTCGACACCACTGGGGATGTCATGCCGGTAGTTGCCGAGGGCCGGCATGCAGCCGGCGGCGATGACGACCTGATCGTCTCGCCTCCGATCGAGCAACTCGGAGATCGCCGCCACCGACTCGTCACGCGCCGCTCCTAGAAAGCCGCAGGTATTGACGATCACCACCCGCGCCTCCTCTGGGCACGCGGAGGCGGTCATCCCGCGTGAGCGCAGGAGATGATCCATCCCGTCCGAATCGACTCGGTTCTTCGAACACCCGAGGGTGAGAATGTGAAACGCGCGATCGGCATCGTGTGCCGGGGCTTCAACCACGATTGAGTGCTCCCTATTGAGTCGGCAAGACGGCTAGTCAGTCGAGGAGTCGAGGGGTCGAGAAGAACTTTCTAACCCATCACCCTCGTTCACCGGTAATTCGTGAACTGCAAGGCGACCGGGTAGTCCTCGGCTTTGAGCGCCTGGATTACCGCCTGCAGGTCGTCCTTGTTCTTCGCCTGGACGCGGACCGCGTTCCCCTGAATCTGCGGAGTCACCTTCTTGAAGTCGTCGCGAACGCGTTTGCTGATCTGCTTGGCGAGATCCTCGGGGATCCCGCGGCGCAGTTTCACCACCTGTCGCACGCGACCGCCGGAGGCAGGCTCTTCCTCACCATAGTCGAGGATCTTCAGCGAGAGCCCCCGCCGCACGAACTTCGATTCCAGTAGGTCCCGGACCGCCCCTAGCGTGTACTCGGAATTGGAATTGATCGTCAACTGGTTGTCGGTGGCCTCGATCGTCGTCTTGGTGTCCTTCAGGTCGTAACGCTGGAGAATCTCTCGCTGCGCCTGATCGAGGGCATTCTTCAATTCTTGCTGGTCGAAATCCGAAACGATGTCAAAAGACGAAAGCGAAGCCATACAGAAAAACCTCCGTCGGGTGCAAACACGCTATTCTACAAGATATGTGGTTCTCCTTGGGTAGGGGCACCCATGGACA
>JAHWJF010000199.1:5195-6651 GCA_019348515.1 Chloroflexota bacterium
AACACGCTATTCTACAAGATATGTGGTTCTCCTTGGGTAGGGGCACCCATGGACACCACTAGCCCCTATCTCCGAGACGAGGTCCTTCGAGACGCGACCCCGCTGTGAGCCGGGATTCGACCTACCTCAGGCATATCCTCGACGCAATAGCAAGGATCGAGCGGGATGTCGCCGTTGGTCAGGGGCAGTTCTTCGCGGAACCTCAGTGGCAGGACGGAGTTATCCGGCAAGTGGAGATCATCGGCGAGGCGACGAAGCGAGTTTCAACCGATCTGCGCGACTAACACCCGGAAGTGGCCTAGCGTCGCGTGGCGGGCTTGCGATCCCTGTAGCCAGCCGCCGTCACCTGCGCTATGATCGCGTGCCCGCAAAAGACGGGATCGGCGGCGCAACATTCGCCGACGCAGGTGGGTCAGCGGTGACCCATCACTCGCCAGTGGAGGAATCGGAGGCATCGATGAACCACTTCATACGGCTGGTAACTCTGCTCGCCATCGCCATCGCCGCATCGTTCGGCTTCGGCGCACCGGCACTCGGCCAGGAGGGCACGGAGCGAGGCGACTTGCGCTTCGTCGTCGTGAGTCATGGCCAGGCCTCGGATCCGTTCTGGTCGGTGGTCCAGAATGGAGTCAACCAAGCAGCCGAGGACATGGGCGTCCAGGTCGAGTACCAGGCCCCGGACACCTTCGACATGGTGGCTATGTCGCAGCTGATCGACGCCGCGGTCGCTACCGATCCGGACGGCCTAGTCGTCTCGATCCCCGACGCCGATGCTCTCGGCGAATCGATTCAGGCTGCCGTCGAGGACGGCATCCCGGTTATCTCGATGAACTCCGGCAGCGATGTCGCCGCGGAGTTCGGCCTGCTGACCCACGTCGGCCAGACCGAGTACGAGGCCGGGCTCGGTGCCGGCCAGCGTATGGGTGAAGCTGGTGTGACCAACGCGATTTGCGTCAACCAGGAAGTGGGTAATGCCGCGCTCGACGAGCGTTGCCGCGGCTTCACCGACGGGTTGGCGGAGTCGGGTGGCACGGTCGAGGTGGTCGAGGTCGACCTGAACAACCCGGCCGAAGCACAGTCGCGCGTCGAAGCGGCTTTGAGCGCCAACCCCGACATCAACGGTGTCCTCACGCTCGGGCCGACCGGCGCCGCCCCGGCACTGGAGGCACTGCGCGGCACCGATCAACTCGGGACGATCCAGCTCGCCACCTTTGACCTGTCGCCGGACGTTCTGGAGGCGATCGCGGCTGGTGACATGCTCTTCGCCATTGACCAGCAGCAGTACCTCCAAGGCTACCTGCCGATCGTGCTCCTGACCCTCAACGCAACCAATCTCAACACGATTGCCAATCCGGTTCTCCAGACCGGCCCTGGCTTCGTGACCCAGGCGAACGCGGAGCGGATCATCGAGCTCTCGGCGGCCGGGACTCGCTAAGCAGTGCATCTTGCCCCACCC
>JAHWJF010000200.1 GCA_019348515.1 Chloroflexota bacterium
CATAGCCATAGGCCAGCCATTCGTGCTCGTACCACCCGGCGCCGATGCCGGCGTTCAGCCGGCCATTGCTGGCGACGTCAACGGTCGAGGCGATCTTGGCGTAGAGCGCCGGGTTCCGGTAGCCGTTGCAGCCGACCATCTGCCCGATACGCACCCGTTCGGTATCTCGCGCCAACGTGGCCGTGATCGTCCAGCACTCGAAGGTCGTCTCCAGGGTGGGTTCCGGAATCGTGTGAAAGTGGTCGTAGACCCAGATCGAATCGATGGTCGGTTCGGCATCAGCGGCTTTGGCGACCGCGGTCATGGCCTCGTATTTCGCGACCGGATCCTCGATCTCGACCAGATCCATTTTCCACCCCTGCGGCACAAACACCCCGAATTTCGTCGATCGCGCCATGCCGCCCTCCCCTGGGTTCTTGAGCCATCGAATCGCCAGCTTCGCCAGGGTAAAGGGTAGAGCGATTAGCCGCCGTGTTCGACGTTCGGCCATCACTAGTGCGTTAGACCGATTCCTCGCGATGCCTCATAGATGGTTTTGCCAGAACCCGACGTGGCCAGCGGCATGCCCGCTACCCCGCCATCGCCGCGATGAGGAGGTCCCGGCCGATCGGGAGCGCGACTTGCCCGCCGCCGCCACCGGCTTCGACGATGACCGCCACGGCGTAACGGGGTTCTTCTCCCGGCAGGCCGATGAAGCCGATGAACCAGGCGTGCGGGTCGCCGCTCCCGGTCTCGGCGGTCCCGGTCTTGCCGCCGATGGTGTAGCCCGGCGTGAATGCTGTTCCGAGTGCGCCGTTCTCGACGGCAAAGATCATCATCCCGGCGGTCTGCCGGGCGGCTTCCGGGCCGGTGCCGCGACGCCATCGCGATGTGCGCGTCTCACGCACTGTCTCCCCGTCCGGCTCGGCGATGCTAGCCACTAGATGGGGTCGCATGATCTCGCCGTCGTTGCCGATGCCCGCGGCGGTAATCGCCATCTGCAGCGGCGTGGTCAGCAACTCGCCCTGCCCGAACGCGGTCTCGGCCACCGCGACCGGGTTATCGAGGAACCCTGGCGTCACACTGACCCGGCTCGGTTCGACCGGGAGATCGAAGGGGATGTCACTGTCCCATCCCCAACCGCGCGCGGCCTGAGCCAGGGTATCGCCACCGAGCTGCAGGCCGATCTGGGCAAAGACGACGTTGAGTGACCAGGCCAGCGATTCCGTCAGGCTCCAGAGCGTCTGCTGCTCGTTGGGGCGGTTCTGCTCGACCAGGGTATGCCCGGCGATCATCAGCGCTCCGGCGTCCTCGTAGATGGTGTCTGGCTGGGCCACACCGGTGTCGATCGCGGCGGCGGCGGTGATCGTCTTGAAGGTCGATCCCGGTGGGTAGAGCCCCGAGGTGGCGCGCTGCACGAGAGGGGCGCGCGGGTCCGAGGTGAGCGCGGCGAAGGCGGCTTGCGCCGGTTCACGGTCATCCGCGGTCACGACCACCAACGCGTTCGGGTCGAAGGAGGGGGTGGAAGTCAGCGCCAGAACCGCCCCGGTCTCGATGTCGAGGAGCACGGCCGCGCCGGTGCGTTCGCCGAGCGCGGCGTGGGCTTGCCGCTGCAAGCCGGCATCGAGCGTCAGGCGCAGGTCGAGCCCCCGTCGCGGCAGCCCGCGCAGCTCGTCCACCGCGCGGGCCAAGGGGTTCCCACCAGTGCGACCGGCCAGCTCATCGTCCCAGGACGCTTCCAACCCGGAGGAACCGTAGAGCAGAGGCGAGAAGTACCCGGTGACTTCGCCCGTCGCCGGCTCGGGATAGACCCGCCGGGCGACGTCATTCTCGAAAACCGTCCGGGCCAGGGTGACGCCATCACGGTCGTAGATCGCACCGCGGGGAATGGTGAGAGCCTCGTTGGTCAGGAGGGGATTCGAGATCACGTCGCCGGTGACGGGATCGATGCCAATGCGGTGGGTGATGCTGTCGCTCATCACCACCTGAACGCGCAGGAGCTGGACGGCGAAGAGCGTCAGGATGCTGAGGAAGATCATCGTCATCCGCAGCACCGAGCGACCGAGGGGCGGCACCGTCGGCGGGACGTCGGGCCAGACGGCGACGAGCAGCGGGATCCAGCTCAACCAGAGCAGCGCGATCCACCGCGCGTCGGTGATCGTGTCGCGCGCGGCGAGCCCGTACCCGGCGATGACAAAGAAGAGGACCGCGCCGAGCGTCCGCCGGTTAAAGAGGACCGCCGTCTCTCGAGCAGATCTACCCCGTTGCGCTGTCATCCAGAACCCAGTGAAGGATCTCCTGTCTCATCTCAACTACCGAGGAACCGTACGCGCCGCACCTCAGGCGAAATTAACTGTCCGTCGCAACAGCAGGTTTCGCACTGCAAGGAGTCGATTGCGTCTGGTCCAGACAACATGGTCTTGACGAACGTCATCGCGTGGGAATGGCAACTGGTGGCCCGACCACGGTGACTCCGTAGCGCTGCCCGATCTCGTCTACGACACTAGGATCGAGTGGCCCTTGCAACGAGCGAAAGTACGCGGACTGCTCGACGAACATCCCCTCGAGGCCGCCCGGAACGATCATCCCCAGGACGCGCACCGGTTCCCTCGTCAGGTTGGCAAAGGTGTGGGGAACCCCACGAGGTAGCCAGGCGACGCCGCCAGCCGGAACGTCGAACGGTACGGTTCCCAGGACGACCGTGAGCACACCTTCGATGACAAAACTTGCCTCATCCTCGCGGGTGTGCACGTGCAACGACGGTCCCGAGGACATGGGGGGCATCTCCGCCTCTCCGATGACGAGCAGGCCTCCCGTGTCCACACCCCGGACGCGCGTCCGCCACGGGCCCCCAGCGGCGCCCCGTGACTCATCAGGCCCAAGGACAAATGGTTCGGTGCCGTTGTCGGGTCCGCTATCCATGACAGTGGTCTCCTGTGCGCGCCAGTCGAGAAGCGAGTCTAAAGATGGTAACCGCTAAGCGCCGGCCGCTTCGGGGAAACAGTGAAGCCGTTTCCGCGACAACGCAGCTGTACCGGACCAATCCGGGATGCTCAGGGGGATGCAGTCGGTCCACCACTCGGTGGAGCGCATCTCACGTGAGTCGTAGACAAGCGTTCTTTCTCCAGTGGTCGTAAAGCGTTCGGCTGCGTTGGGTGCCAAGTCTCTGTCCAATGCCCGACGTTGCAGCCAGGCCGCGCTAGGTCAAGCAGAGCCTGGAGGACAAACCCTTTGCCCACAGACAGCGTCAAAGGAGCGATGGGCCCGCTGGAGTGGGGGTTGCTCCTGCTGTTGTCCGTGTTGTGGGGCGGGTCATTTTTCTTCTCCAAGATCGCGGTTGGGGAGTTGCCGCCGCTCACCGTCGTGCTCTGCCGGGTTGTGCTCGCCGCGTTGACGCTCAACCTGGTCGTCCTCCTCAGCGGACGACGCATGCCGGCGGACCCTCGGACATGGGGAGCCCTGGTCGTGATGGGGGTGCTCAACAACGCCGTCCCCTTCAGCTTGATCTTCTGGGGCCAGACCCAGATCGCCTCGGGTCTGGCCTCCATCCTCAACGCCACCACCCCGCTCTTCACGGTCCTGGTCGCGCACGTCGCCACCACCGATGAACCACTCACGCCGCGGCGGCTGCTCGGGGTGCTCACCGGGATCGCCGGGGTGGCGATCATGATCGGCCCGGGAGCCTTCACCGGAGGCGGTGCGACCGTGGCGAAGATCGCCGTCCTCGGCGCCGCGCTCTCCTACGCCTTCGCCGCCATCTGGGGCCGGCGCTTCCGCGGGCTGCCCCCGACCGTGACTGCCGCCGGGCAACTGACGGCGTCGACGATCGTCATGACGCCCGTCGCGCTCCTCGTCGACCGTCCCTGGACCCTCTCCCCACCGAGCACACGGGTCATCTGGGCCATCGTCGCCCTCGCGATCGTCAGCACGGCGGCGGGCTACCTCCTCTACTTCGCCGTCCTCTCGCGAGCGGGGGCGACCAATGTCTCACTGGTGACGCTGCTGATTCCGCCGAGCGCGATGCTCCTCGGCGCGCTTTTCCTGGCCGAGCAGATCGAGCCTCGCGATCTCCTCGGGCTGGTATTCATCGCTGGAGGGTTGGCGGCGATCGACGGCCGCCCACTGCGTTGGCTCCAGAGACGCGTGCAGCCGCAGCCGGCCGCCGCCTAACGAGACCGCTCGCCGTCAGCTGAAAGGGGCGGCAAGCGTGCCGACATCAGACGGCATCAAAGCGGAGCCGGTAACCGGACCCACTCGCGTCTGCCAGAGATGGGCGACGACCGCGGCCGCCTCGCGTAAAACGTAGGAGAGCTCTCCCCCTCCACCGGTGCGAATCGGGCTCGTCTCCGCGGGCGACCCCCAGGCTTGCAACCCGACGTCGCGCGCCATCAGCCGGGAGCGGAAGAGGTGAAAGCCGTCGCTGACGACGATGACCTCGTCGATGCCCAGCGGCTGGAGAAGCGGCACGATCCCCAGCATGCTCTCCCAGGTATCGCCGGCCGCGTACTCGGCCACGATCGCCTCGGGTGGCACGCCGGCTTCGGTCAGGTAAGCCAGGGCTGCTTCGGCCTCCGTGTACTCATCATCAGGCATCTTCCCCCCGGTCACCACCAGCACCGGCGCGTAACCCTCTTGCCAGAGGGTGATGGCCCGATCGAGCCGGGCCTGAAAAACGGGACCCGGCCAGCCGTTGTATTGCGCCGTGCCGAGGACGACGATTGCCTCCGCTGGCCGGGCCTGGTCGGTCCTCGCCTGACGATAGATCGCGAAGACGAGCACCACACCAGCGATGATCAGCGCCGCCGCACAGAACCAGAACAGTGTGACCCCCCAGCGCCAGACCTCTCCCCAGAGGGAACGACGACGTCGCATCGTTAACGAGCGTGAAGGAGGGGAGCCCGGAACCGGCGCGGAGGCCGGGACGACGGTCGTGCCGTCGCGCGAGGTGATCATGCCGCGATGATGGCACCCGGAGTGGCGGGGTTCAAGGTGACGGCGATCAGCTATCGGCTATCAGCTATAGGCTCTCCGTGTGGGAAGTTGGGTCGAACGTCCCGAACTTATCGAACTTCTGGGGTATCGGGAAGAGCCGGAAGATCGCCCGTGACTGGAGCCATATGGCAAAGGCCGTGTGTATGATGCGCCAATGGCTGACCCGGTGCGAGCGTTCTACGACGAATTGGCCGACAGCTACCATCTGATCTTTGCCGACTGGCACGGGTCGATGCTGCGGCAGGCTGCCGCGCTCAATAGGCTGATCGAAGCCGATCTCGGCCCGGGACCGCACGCCATCCTCGACTGCGCCTGCGGTATCGGCACCCAGGCCATCGGGCTCGCCCTTCTTGGCCACCGCGTTCATGCGACCGATCTCAGCCCCAGGGCGGTCGCCCGCGCCGAGCGCGAGGCCGCCGCCCGCGGCGCATCGCTCGCATTCGGGGTCACCGACTTACGGTCGCTGGCAACAGAGGTCGCCGGTGATTTCGACGTCGTGCTCGCCTGCGACAACGCCCTGCCTCACCTGCTGACCGACGACGACCTCCACCTGGCAGTCGACAACATGGCCGCCAAGCTCCGGCCTGGTGGGCTGTTCCTGGCCAGCATCCGCGACTACGACCGGCTCGTGCAGGAACGCCCCCGAGGCGAAGGTCCGCGCGTCTTCGACGACATTCAGGGCCGCCGGATTGCGTTCCAGGTCTGGGACTGGAGCGACACGGGTTCTACGTACCTATTGCATCAATTCGTCGTGCGGCAGGAGGGCGCGGGGTGGCGCACGGATCACTTCAGCATCGAGTATCGGGCGCTCCTGGCCGCGGACCTGGTCCTGGCACTACGGCACGCGGGGTTCGCCCTGGCCGGGATCCACTGGCATGAGCCCGAAGAAACCGGCTACTTCCATCCCATTGTCACGGCGCGGAAGTGAGACGGGCTATCAGCTATCGGCTATCGGCTATCAGCTTTTCTGACGACTCACGACTGACGACTATGCTCTTCCTTGCCGTCTTCGACCGATAGCCGACAGCCCGTCCTACGCCTCCCGGCTGGCGACTCCCAGCGCCTCATCCACGACATCCAGCGCGTGATCGAGCGCGGCGTCGCTGATGACCAGCGGCGGCTGGATGCGGACGACGTTCCCGGCTTGGCCCCCGACCCCGATCAGCACGCCCGCTTCTCGCGCCAGGCGGCGGACCGTTGCCGCTTGCCTGGAGGCTGGCTGCCTGGTTGTCCGGTCCTGGACGAGCTCGACTCCGATCATCAGACCGAGACCGCGCACGTCGCCGATCAGCGGGTGCCGCCCGGCCATCTCGCGCAGCCGCGCCATCGCGTGCTCGCCTTTCCGCGCCGACTCCTCGGGCAACCGCTCCTCCCGCATGACCTCGATGTTGGCAATCGCGGCCGCGCAGGAGACCGGGTTGCCGCCAAAGGTCGAGAGGTGCTCGCCCGGTTTGAGACTGTCGGCGATCTCCACCGGAGCGATCGTGGCGCTGAGCGGGAAGCCGTCGGCGATGCCCTTGGCCAGGACCATGATGTCCGGCTCGACCCCGTAGTGCTCGATGGCGAAGGTCTTGCCGGTCCGACCGAAGCCCGATTGCACCTCGTCGGCGATGAAGAGGATGCCGTGGCGGTCGAGGATCTCCTTCACCC
>JAHWJF010000201.1 GCA_019348515.1 Chloroflexota bacterium
ATATGATGCGGTGGAGTGTCCTGGGGCAACCGTGTCTCTGGCTAACCGTCAGAGAAGGCGCGCGGACAAGGGCACTGTCAGGCGGTTCGCCGTCTGGCCGCGTGGTTCTGGGAGTGCTGGGTTTCCTGGGCCAGGCGTTTGGGAGAGGGGCGCGACGGCTGACGCGACTTTCCTTCCGTCGTCTTGCCGAAGAAACACTTGAGCGTGGGCTCCGTCGGCTCGCTGCTCTGAACCGCTCCCGGTAACGGCCCTGCGGCCGCGGGCTTCAGGCGTAGGGGACCTGGAGTTCGTCGCGCACGGCACTTCGGTGTCGACGGTTGGTCCACGGTTCAGCCAGTCGGTGAAGGGGAGGAGCGTCGTACGTGAAACTTTCTCGCATGGTTATGGGTTCCGCGGTCGCGGTCTCGCTCGTTGGTGGAAGCCTGATGGTGGCACCGGTCGCTGCACAGGGTGAGTGTGGCGTTGCTATCTACGGTGGCGACATCTTGAATGAGACCGTCATTGACTTGAATGCCAATGCCGGCACGGCCATCTCTGATGCCAGCGCGGGCAGCAACAACGCCGCGACGACCGGCGGCGGCAACGGTGGCGACGCAACCAGCGTCATTGACACCGCGGCGGCGGGTAATGGCGGCGTGGCGACCGCGGCCGCGAATGGTGGCGCGATCAGCGTCGGCGACATCAACTCTGGCGGCAACGCCGGCAACGCGATCAGCGTCGGCGACACCCATTGTGTCGAGGCCGTGGCCGAATTTGTTCCCGAAGAGGTCAAAGAAGTAAAGGCTCCGGCTGCGGAGGCTCCGGCTGCGGAGGCTCCTGTTGGCGCCGTAGTCGTCGCTCTGCCCGATACTGGCGTTGGCATCGGGGATGTCTCGGCGCTCTTCGCGCTGATCTCCTCGGCTGGCGCCGCGGCGGCATCCCTCGGGCTGCGCCGGCGCTAATCGGACGTCAGGGGAAGGGGAACCGCGACGGAGGCCGATCTTTCGGCAGCGGCCTCCGTCCAGGCCCGTGAACTAAGCAGGCCGCCGCGTCGGGAAGCTTCTCGACGCGGCGGCTTCGTGTCTTCCGCGAGTCGCGTTTCGCCGGGTGGGTAGCCACCAGTGATTGGACACGCGCCAGACTGTAGGGGTTTAGACGGCTTTCTCGGGAGCGGCGCGTTCCCAGAATTCCAGGAGTCGCCGGCTGAGACGCTGGTGTTCCGGCGTGGATAGCTCCGGGTCGGCGGCAAGGAGGGTCTCCGCCGCGTGCCGGGCGCGATCGAGCAGGCGAGTATCAAAGACGCCGTCCAGCCACTGCATCTCTGGCAGCCCGCTTTGCCGCGTGCCAATGAAGTCGCCCGGACCCCGCAGCTCGAGATCCTTCTCCGCCAGCAAAAAGCCATCGTCGCTGGAGACCATCGCCTGCAGTCGCTGCTCGCCGTCCGGGCTCCCCTCTTCCGCGAGCAGCAAGCAGTACGAAAGCGCTCCTCCCCGCCCCACCCGCCCACGGAACTGATGCAGTTGGGCCAACCCGAAGCGGTCTGCCCCTTCGATCAGCATCACCGTCGCGTTCGGGACGTCGATACCGACTTCGATCACCGAGGTGGAGACCAGGACGTCATACCGGCGGTCCCGGAAGCCGGTCATCACCGCGTCCTTGTCCCGTGACTTCATGCGGCCATGCAAGGTGGCGATGCGCAACTCCGGAAAGACATCCCGGCTGAGGCGCTCCGCCTCTTCCACCGCCGCCTTCGCCTCGACCGCTTCCGAGGCCTCGACCAGCGGGCAGATCACGAAGACCTGATGCCCCTTGGACACCTCGTCGCGCACCAGGGCGTAGGCCGCTGTTCGTTCTGCTCCGATATAGCGACGAGTTTCGATGGGAATGCGTCCCGGCGGGCGGTGCGTCAGCACCGAGACATCGAGATCACCATGGATCACGAGATTGAGTGTGCGCGGGATCGGGGTGGCGGTCATTGCCAACTGGTGGGGCAGCCGCCCCTCTGCCTTCCCCGGCAGCGCCGCCCGCTGGCGGACTCCGAAACGATGCTGCTCATCGACGACTGAGAGGGCAAGCCGCGGCAGGTCGACGCCATCCTGGATCAGTGCGTGTGTGCCAACCAGGATGTCAATCTCCCCGGCGCTGGCGCAATCGAGAATCTCACGCCGATCGGCAGCGCGCGTCGAACCTGTGAGCAACCGCACCCGAGGGCGAACCCCATCCGGCAACCCGCCATACAACATCCCTAACCCCTGAAGATGCTGCTCGGCGAGGATCTCGGTCGGCGCCATCAGCGCGGCTTGGAGCCCACCGGCCGTCGTGGTCAGCATCGCCGCGGCGGCGACCGCCGTCTTCCCGGAGCCGACGTCTCCCTGCAACAGTCTGGTCATTGGCTTCTGCTGGCCCATGTCTTCCAGAATTTCGGCCAGCACCGATTGTTGCGTGCCTGTTAGCCGGAATGGCAACGAGGTCGCCCACGTCTTGAGCAGGTCCTCGTCGGTCTGGATTGGGATGCCGTCGAAGGCTTTGCGTTCGCGCTTTCGCCGCACCAAACCCAGCTGTAAGAGGAAGAGATCGTCAAACGCCAACCGGCGCTTCGCGGCCTCGAGCGATCGCGCATCGTCGGGATAGTGGACCTGAGCGATAGCATCCCGCAGTGCGGGTAAGGCTTCCGCGGACGAGAGCCGCACGCCGTCCGGGAGATACTCTTCGACCGCATCAAGAGCCAAATCGAGAGCTTGCCGCGTGAAGCCACGCATCGATTTCTGAGCGAGACCGGCGGTGAGAGGATAGACCGGAACGATTCGTCCGGTCGATGTGCCGCCACCAGGACCAAGGGTGACGCGCTCCCATTCCGGTCCGGTGAACGAGAGGGGGCCATATCCCGCCTCCAGGGCGCCACTGACCGCGATCTCGTCTCCCACGTGCAGCACGTTGGCCAGGAACTGATTGAACCAGGTGACCCGGACCCACCCGGACACATCAGCCAGCTTGATCGTCACTCGTGGGGCTCCCGGCCCCCGATGGAGCTGGACGTCCGTGACGCGCCCGCGCACGGTGACATCGCTCCCTGGTTGCAGGTTCAACGCCTCGCCAATGCGGATCGTGCGCGAGTAGTCGATGTGCCGTCGCGGCGACAGATGCAGAAGATCGCCGACCGTCTGCACCCCGAGCTTGGCGAGCTTTTTGCCCGTCGCTCCTCCCGCGCCTTTGAGCGCCGTTACCGGATCATCCAGGGATAGACGTGGGGTCGACGCCGCTGGCAATGCGGCTACGGTCTCCCGACGAGGCGGCTCACGTCGCCGGTCACCAGCCGTCCGAGTCGCCGGTCGCCGCGCGGACTCCAGGGTTCCCATGGGACGCGCCGCCGCCAGCACGGCAAACTGGGGAACGAGCCGCTTGATGACGTTGGCGATCTCGGTCAATGCGGCAGGACGGTGCTGGGGCGAGAGCGTACCGTACGCTTCCAGTTCGGCAATCACCGCCGCGAGATCGCTGGCGACCTGCTCGCTTGCGGCAATCCCCCGCAGCCGGCGCACGCTGCCGAGGGCCGTTTGGTAGGCCATGCCCGCGGGGAAGCCGTCTCGCCACTCGCGGCGCAGGAGATCGATCGCCATTTCGAGTCGTACCCGAGCGTCGCCGGGAGCGAATGTTGTCAAATCCACATGGTCAGCAATTGGGGGCCGGTCCTGGCTCACAGGTGATCCGCGGTTACTCGCCGTTCGCTGCGCGGCTGGGGCGCGCTCAAGTTTAGCGCACCATTCTCAGGCACCCGGCAGGCAACGCCTCGCTCCGCATCTGCCTCAACAACCACGACGCCAATGTCGCCCGGCCCGACCTGGGCAGCCACCGCCGGTCCAATCCGCGCCATTGCCCGCTATTCCGGGGATATGGTAGGCTTGGGGGTCGCGCGAGTGCCGTCCAGATGCATCGCTCTGGGCTCTTGGAATAGGGTCCGATCTCGCGCCATAGGGTGAAGCACAGTCCAGGTCCAGTTCAAGGACATCAGAGCGGAAGGATTCTCAGCGTGGCCGGCAAGTGTGATGTTTGTGGCAAGACGACCAAGTTCGGCCACAACGTAAGCTTCTCCAAGCGGCGGACAAACCGCATGTTCAAACCGAATATCCAGTCCCGGGTAGTCGTCATCGACGGCGTGGCGAAGCGGCGAAATGTCTGCACGGGTTGCCTGCGGACAATGGTCAAGACATCGTAAGATCCCTCCCCTCTGCGTTCCTGGCGGGAATCATGGCCCCCGGCGCGGTATCCGCACGGGGGCTCTTCATGACCGCAGTCTCGAGACCAAGATTGCTTTGAGCATGTCAGTCGAGGTCAAGCACCGGGCGGGTCTGAAGCGTCTGGCTAAACCGGAGAGGAAACAGCGCGTGACGCCACGCCAGAGCCGTCCGGAGCGGATCACTCCGATTGTGCTGCCCGCTCGTCTTGGCGACGAGGCCGAGACTGTCATCGAGCGGATTGTCCCAGGTGGGTTCGGGCTCGGCTACGGCGGCGGTCGCACACTTTTCGTGTCTCGGGCCGCCCCAGGCGACCGGTTGCGCGTCCGCATTGATCGTGAGCATGGACGCGTCGCTCATGCATCGATCGTGGACATTCTTGAACCGAGCCCCGACCGGATCACGGAGGTGTACCCCCTCCTCTCTCGCTGTGGCGCCGACTTCCAGCACCTGCGGTATGACGCACAGCTGGCGGGCAAGCGGGACATGATCGCCGACTGCCTGCGCCGCATTGGCGGAGTCGAGCTGCCAGAGCCGGTTCAGGTCATGGCTTCGCCGGTTCCGTGGGGATATCGCGCCCGGGCGGAGTGGCGGCACGATCCGAATCAGCCGGCGCTTGGCTACCTCGAGTCGGGGTCTCATCGGGTGATCGATCTCCCCGAGGACCCCTTCGTCGTTCCCGCGCTTGCCGAGCGATTTCAGCATCTCCGCGCACGACTCATGGAGGGACGGCTGCCAGAGTGGGCGACTGAGCTCCGCGCCGCCGCCGGTGACGATGGAATCTCGTTCGCGCCGCCGCTGGAGCTGCCGCAGCCACTGCCCGTCCATGCAACGATTGCTGGTGAACGCTACGAGTACGACGCCGACTGCTTCTTCCAAGTGAACCCATTTGTGCTCGACGGACTGATGGCGGAAGCTCTCCGCTTTGCCCCGGAACCTGGCACGCCGCCATCACCAGCAACTCGGCTCGCTGTCGACCTCTACTGTGGTGTCGGGCTGTTCACGGTGCCGCTGGCGCGGCGCTTCGGTCAGGTTATCGGGGTCGAGGGACAGCCGCGCGCCGCGGAGTTCGCGGCTCGAAACGTTGCGAACGCCGGTCTGACGCACGCGCGCATCCAAACGGCCTCGGTGGAGCGATGGCTCGAAGGCGCCTATCGGAGTCATGGCCGGACGCCGTTCGTGCTGCTCGATCCACCGCGCACCGGTCTGCCGGCGCATGGCTTGAGAGTGCTGCCACGACTGCGCGCGTCGCGCATTGCCTATGTTTCGTGCGATCCCGCGACACTCGCCCGCGATCTGAAGGGACTGCTGACTTCAGGGTATCTGCTCGAGGGGATCGCGGCCTTCGATATGTTCCCGCAAACCCATCACGTCGAAATCGTGGCGCATCTCCGGCGGACGGGCTGAGACGGCCAGACGGCCAGACGGCCAGGAAGTGAACCGCATCCGTCCTCCGACTCCTTACTCACGCCCAGGGATCGTCCCCTTCGGGCAAGCGGCCGCCAAAGCGTCCCGCTTCTCCTCGGTCAGCTTCTGCCAGCGCGACGAGTGTGTCCAGGAACGGCTCGATGCCAATGTCAGGTTGATGGAACCGGAACCGGCCCAACTCGTAGAGCACGCGTTGATCGGGAGCGAACTCATCGCCCTCCCCCGCCAGCCGCTGCAAGTCGATCAACCGGGCATCGTCCTCGGGAAGCGCCAGGAGATGGTCGGCAAGCTCCTCGAGCGCAGCCGCGGTGCGGAGGTTTCGCTCGTCACGGTCGTACTCTTCGGCCTTGCGGCGGCGCCAGGAGGCTGTGCTCCGGCAGAACTCGGCGAGCGATCGTTGGAAGCGGGACGGCCCCAGGTCCACCCTACTCGTCGCTCCCGGCGAGCACGCCACGGTCGAGGAGGTAGCGGGCGATGTAGGCATTGTTCGCGTCGAGGAGCTTGATCGCGTAGGAGGAGGCCGCCCGGGCCGCGGCAAACCCCGCGGACTCAAGCTCCTCGGCAACGGTTGTCCCTCGGGCCTCGGCCGCTTCGGCGGCTTCGGCTTGCAAGAGCGCCTCGAGGTAGGCGTGCATCTCCTCCGCGGTCATCCCGATCGTATCGCGCGTCCCCCGTGCCGCCTCTCCCACTTCGACCTCCCGTACCGCCACCTATCCGTGCTGGGCGATGGTAGCACCCGACCCGGCGGCGTTTGTGCCACGGGTCCAAAGGCCCCTTGCTATACTCAAAGAGCCCGCGAGTTCGTCAACGACGAGCGCATGTGCGGTCCGCAGCGGGTCCGTAGCGCACCCACTCTCAAGACCCGGAACCCCGGGTGAGGAGCGATGTGCCGTGGCGTACGTGATCGCCCAACCATGCATCGGCGTCAAGGACAATAGCTGCGTCGAGGTCTGTCCGGTAGACTGCATCCATTCGAC
>JAHWJF010000202.1:0-1411 GCA_019348515.1 Chloroflexota bacterium
GCAGGCCACTTCCCTCCACGAGAAGGCTCTCGACCTCTGGCGTTCCATTGGAGATCAGTTCGGGATCGCCTCGTCACTCACGAACCTCGGGATGGTTGCTGATGTGCTCGGAGATTACGATCGGGGCACTGACCTTCATACGCAGGCGCTGACTATCTGGCGGGAGGTCGGCGATGAACTTGGTATGGCGAGCTCTCTCAACGAGCTTGGCACGCTGGCGATCAATCGAGGGGACTACGAGGCTGCGGACGATTTGCTAACCCAAAGCTTAGCGCTTTGTCGGAAGTCGGGAGATGCGTCAGCAGTTGGGTCCGTGCTGGAAAGCCTCGCCATCCTCGCTTTCAATCGGGAAGACTACGAGCAGGCAATTGGCTTCCATCAGCAGAGCCTGGGAGTGTGGCGGGAGTTGCACGATTCACGCATGATCGCTCAGACCCTCGTCAACCTGGGCGAAGTGGTGCAGCACCAAGGTGACCTTCAGCAGGCCGAGGCCTCTTATCGGGAAGCGCTGCCCCTGTTCCATGAGCTGGGTGATAGGAGCGGCAAAGCCTTTGCGTTGATCCAGCTTGGGAAGGTTGCGTTGGCAAGAAACGATATCGATGAGGCCGCTTCGCTTTTGATCGAGAGTCTGGCGCTCTACGTGCAGGTCGGGAAAAAGTCTTCGATCGTCGAGAGTCTCGAGGGGCTTGCTGCCGTCGCTTCCGCGCGAGGCGAGACAGCACTAGGAGTTCGCCTCTACGGAGCAACCGAGGCATTTCGACAGGCGCTTGGAACCCCTTCGGTCGCATCACACCGCCGTGAGCGTGAGCCAATCCTGGCCGCCGCACGCGCTGGTTTGGGCGAGACGACATTCGAGCAGGAGTGGGAACGCAGCAAAACGCTCTCACTCGATCAGGCGATCTCCGAGGCGTACGCCCTGAATCAGGCACCCCTCTGCATGTCGGGCTAGAGACCGGACCAGTTTCAGCCATCCCCTGAAGTGAACACGGGGATGGCTCAATGCAGGCGGGTGCCTCGTTCCCGGCGCCCTGAATCAGGGCGAGACGTGCAGATCCTAGCGGCGGCGGATGGATGCTCCTCTCTGTTGACCTCCAGATATGCACTCGCCGTCTGTCGAACAACCAGAGCAGCAAGTCCCCTCACCAGTATTAGGGCAGAAGGAGCAGTTCACCTCCATTGGCGAACAAACTTCTACGCTTGTCCTGTGAATCTCTTCTCCAACTGTTACGCTCGTGGTGTAAACCCAGCATTCCGGTCCACCGCAGCAAGTGCCACCACAGCTACAGAATCCGTCAGAACAGCACGTGGCCGAGAACTTCGAACAGTCCTGAGCGCAGCCTGTGCCTGTGACTGGAGTGGTAGACCCGCTACCCGGCTGAGACCCGCTACCCGGCTGAGACCCGCTACCCGG
>JAHWJF010000202.1:1511-6613 GCA_019348515.1 Chloroflexota bacterium
AGACCCGCTACCCGGCTGAGACCCGCTACCCGGCTGAGACACGTCACCGGCCGGAGGCTCGGCACAACGGCCATCGCTGCCTTTGATCAAGCCTTTGCAGCACGGTTTACCGGCCTTCCGTAGTTGCCCGTCCTCGGCGCATTTGTCGTCGCGCTTTCGATTGCGCTTTCGCTTGTTATCGTCGCCGTTCCCGCCCTTGCGGTTTCGCCGTCCTTGCCTGCCGCCGGACCGTCCGCCTCCGAGGGTTCCTGCCCCGTTTCCACCACCAGCGAATGTGCCCTCGGACGATGCGTCGGTGCGCTTGTCTTTTCCCTCGCCGGCGTGAACTTCCGGGGTCTGGTCCACCAGGGTAAGACCAAGAAGCGCGCCAAGCGCAGCCCTCAGCGTGTAGCGGCGAGACGCCGAAGTACTGAACAAGCGTGTCAACCGGTCGAACGTAAGATCGTCCACAGTTCGGTCCTTCTCAGCGAAAGCGAGTAATATGCGGCTTCACTAAACATGTGAATTATGCCTTCCTCGGCCGAATTGTGTATGTCGAGGATCGGAGGCGCTTTCTGGAAGGAGCCAAGCTGATGACTTCATGATGACAACAAGCATGCTCCTTATCGCCGGGGGTCGCATCATAGACGGCACCGGCAACCCCTGGTTCTACGGTGACGTCGTCCTTGACGGCGACTCCATTGCCCGTATCGCTCCCGCCGGAAGCGTCTCTCGTACCGGCGCCGAGATCATCGATGCCACCGGGATGGTGCTCTGTCCCGGGTTCATCGATATCCAGTCGCACTCGATCGTGCCGTTTCTCTCGGACCGCCGGTCCCTGTCGAAAATCACCCAGGGCGTGACCACCGAGATCATGGGCGAGGCCTGGACACCATCGCCTTTCGGTGGCCGCATCGAAGAACCATTTCGCGAATCCTGGCCCTCCATTCCCGGCGACCACGCCGCCTGGCGCGACCTGGTTCGGTCGTGGACCCGCTTTGGTGACTGGCTGGCTTGGCTCGAGGAGCAGGGCAGCTCGGTCAACGTCGGTTCCTTCATCGGCGGCGGCACGGTTCGCGAGTGGGGCAAAGGTCTCGCTCTCGGCGATGCGACGACCCACGAGGTTGCGGCGATGACCGCGATGCTGGCCGAGGCGATGGAAGACGGCGCGTTCGGCATCGCCACCGCCTTGATCTACCCGCCCGGGTGTTACGCCGGAACGGAGGAGCTTGTCGCGCTCTGCGAGGTCGTGGCGGCTTACCGCGGAGTGCACATCACCCACCTCCGCTCCGAGGAATCCCGATTGCTGGAAGGGCTCGACGAGGCGATCGAGATCGCGCGCCGCACCGGCGTGGCGACCGAGATCTACCATCTGAAGGCGGCGGGCCGGCCGAACTGGGAGAAGATGCCCGAGGTCATCCGCCGCATCGACGCCGCCCGCGCGGACGGTATCGACGTCACCGCCGATATGTATCCGTATGTCGCGGCCGGCACCGGTCTCGCAACCTGCCTGCCCCCGTGGGCAGAGGCAGACGGGAGGCTCTGGGACAACCTGCGCGATCCCGTCATTCGGGCCCGCATTCGCCAGGCCATGCTGGAGCCCGCCACCGACTGGGAAAACCTCGGCGCCAGCGCCGGCCCAGAGGGCGTCATTCTCGCCGGGTTGCGAAAGCCTGAGCACGTGAAATACCTCGGCCGGAGTCTCTCGGACGTCTCGACGGAACGCGGGCAGGCGTGGGTCGACACCGCCCTCGATCTGCTCGAAGCCGAAGGACAGAACGTCTTCTGCTTCTATTTCGAGATGAGTGAAGACAATCTTCGCCGGCAGATGCGCCAGCCCTGGATGAAATTCTCGACCGACGCGGGCGGCGTCGACCCCGAGCGTCTCGGCGACGATGGACTGCTGCATCCCCGCGCCTTTGGCACCTACACCCGAGTCCTCGGTCACTATGCGCGAGATGAAGGTGTCATCCCGCTCGAGGACGCGATTCGCAAGATGACCTCGGCGGTCGCTGACCGGCTCTACCTCCGCGACCGCGGCCTGCTCAGGGAGGGAATGAAGGCCGACCTCGTCATCTTCGATCCAGTGACCGTCAGGGACCACGCCACGTTCGATAATCCGCACCAGCTATCGACGGGAATACGGGACGTCTGGGTCAATGGCGTGCCCGTGCTCCGGAATGGAATGCATACCGGCGCCACGCCGGGCCGCTGGGTGCGCGCACGAACTTCCCGCAATCCTCGATCGTGAGGAGAGAGGATGAGAACCATGAAAAAGGGGCGGCCAGTCGGCCGCCCCCTTCTGGACTGCTTCGTGTCCTAGTAGTTGTAGTTGCGCGGAGGCGCCGCCGTCCGCCGCAACTGGAAGCACTCCCGGCAGTAGACCGGCTTGTCCGAACGAGGCTGGAAGGGAACTTCCGTGTCCCGGCCACATTCGGAGCACACCGCGGGATACATCTGGCGCGGGCCGCTGGAATAGCCTCCCCCACCACCTGAGGAATACCCGCCACCACCGGAGGAGTAACCACCACCGCCGGAGGAATACGATCCGCCGCCGCTGTAGTCACTGGAGGAGTACCCTCCACCGCCGCCACTACCACCACCGTATCCCGAGTCGTACCCTTGCGTGGCGCGCTGCGCCTTGCGGGCCGACCGGCACGATGGACAACGCTGGGGCTCACTGAACCCCCGCTCTGCATAAAACGCCTGCTCGCCGGCCGTAAACGTAAACGCCTGGCCGCAATCGCGACAGGTGAGCGTGCGATCGCTCATTCCGCCTGAACCCTCCGCCGCGTCAGCATTGCCGCGGCACCGAACGAAAAAAAGAAAAAGACCAGAGACGTTTCCGGCGGAACGAGACACGTATTGAGGCCACCGAGAGCCCGACGATCGCGCGCGCAGGGAAATCGTCCGAGACTTGACTATAGCAATGATCTGTCCACTGTCAAGCGGTTTTCATGAATTCTTCTCCAATTCGCGCGGTTTCCAGCCGGTCCATGGCCCCGCGTGCCTGTGCTAGGATGCCGGAGGCCAACGCCCCGTCGCCGGCGTTCTGACGCGAGGAATTGATCTATGAATCTGCACGAGCACCAGGCGGCGGAGATTTTCGCAAGTCACGGAATCCGCACCAACGGAGGTAACGTCGCCTTCAATCCTCAGGAGGCCGAGACGCTGGCCGAGTCTGCGGCCGGTCCAGTGGTGATCAAAGCCCAGGTCCACACCGGTGGTCGCGGCAAGGCGGGCGGCGTCAAACTGGCCCGCACACCGGCGGAAGCCCGTGACGCCGCATCGGCGATTCTTGGCCTCGACATCCGCGGTCACATCGTCCGTAAAGTGCTGGTTGCTCCAGCGGCGGACATCGCCCAGGAGTTCTACCTCGGCGTCACCCTCGATCGCACGCGGCGCCGAAACGTCCTCATGGCGAGCGCGGAGGGTGGCGTCGACATCGAAGAAGTCGCTCGCGAGCGGCCGGACCGCATCGTTCGCGCGCTCGTCGACCCGTTTCTCGGTCTGCACGCCTGGCAGGCGCGGCAGGTGGGATTCGCTCTTGGGCTCGCCGCCGATAAGGTGCCCGGGTTTGCCACTCTCGCGCGGCAGCTCTACGACACCTACCTGAACGAAGATGCGACGCTGGCGGAGATCAACCCGCTGGTCCTGACGGGCAATGGCGAGTGGCTGGCACTGGACGCAAAAATGGCCATTGACGATAACGCCCTCTTCCGGCATCCCGCGTTCGAATCCCTCCGCGATCTTGACGCCGAAGACCCAACCGAGCTCGACGCGCGTCAATCCGGGATCTCGTTCGTCAAGCTCGACGGCGACATTGGCTGCATCGTCAATGGAGCTGGATTGGCCATGGCGACCATGGACGCGGTGAAGCTCCACGGCGGTGACCCCGCCAACTTCCTCGACGTCGGCGGTGGCGCTAGCGCCGATCAGGTTGCCAAAGCGTTCAGCCTCGTTACCGCGGACCCGAACGTGCGCGCCATTCTCATCAACATCTTCGGTGGCATCACGCGGGGCGATGTGGTCGCGCAGGGCATCACAGAAGCGTTGCGGCGAGTCGATGTCCCCGTGCCGATCGTGGTCCGCCTCTCGGGGACCAATGCGGAGGAAGGCCAGCGCATTCTATCCGAGGCGGGTCTGACCGCCAGCCAGAGCATGGATGAGGCGGCCGCCGAGGCCGTACGGGCGGCGCACGCGGCATGAGCTCGCGGGCGCGGCAGGGCATGAGGGAGGGGTCGTTGCGGTGAGCATCCTGGTCGATCGCGACACCCGGGTTTTGGTGCAGGGCATCACCGGCCGGGAAGGCTCCTTCCATACAGAACAAATGGTGGAGTACGGAACGAACGTCGTCTCCGGAGTCACACCAGGAGGCAAAGGCAAGACCGTCGCCGGGGCGCCCGTGTTCGACACCGTGGCGGACGCGGTTGCCGAGACCGCACCGAATGTGGCAATCATCTTCGTCCCCGCCCGATTCGCTCCCGACGCGATCTATGAGGCGGTCGACAACGGACTCCCCCTGGTGGTCTGCATCACCGAGGGGATTCCCGTTGCCGACATGGTTCCCGTCTACGCCCACGTCCAGAACCGGGGCTCCCGTTTGCTTGGCCCAAACTGTCCCGGATTGATTACGCCAGGTGAGGCGAAAGTCGGCATCATGCCCGGATTCATCCACACCCCGGGTCCGGTTGGCGTCGTCTCCCGCTCTGGTACGCTCACCTATGAGGTCGTCGACGCCCTCTCACGCGCTGGAATCGGCCAGAGCACAGCCGTCGGTATTGGCGGAGACCCGGTGATCGGCACATCGTTTGTCGATGTTCTGGCGCTGTTTGAGTCCGACCTCGCGACCGAGGCGATCGTCATGATCGGTGAGATCGGCGGCGCGGACGAAGAGACCGCGGCCAGCTACATCAAGGAGCACGTCACCAAACCGGTGGTGGGCTTTATCGCCGGTCAGACCGCGCCACCCGGCAAGCGGATGGGTCACGCTGGGGCAATCATCTCCGGCGGCTCCGGCACTGCGGCCGAGAAGATGGCCGCGCTCGAGGCCGCCGGGGTCCGCGTCGTCGATCGTCCCTCGGCGGTTCCCGGCGCGATTCAGTCCGCGTTGAAGATCGCCT
>JAHWJF010000203.1:0-4304 GCA_019348515.1 Chloroflexota bacterium
GCGCCAACATGCGGGCGGTTCTGGAACGGGTGACCCTGGAGGACCTGGTCTCCGGCAACCTCCCACCCGAGGTCGTCGAGCTCACGGAGGCTCCCGATGCCTGGAGCCGTCGCTAGACGGCTGTCGGCTATCGGCTATCGGCTATCAGTCGAAGACGGCAAGACGGCAAGACGGCTAGAGGGGCAAGAACGAGAATTGACCGGTAGCTGATAGCCGATAGCCCGTCATCGCGCCTGCTCCAGCACCGGCGCAAACGCCTCGATGCCGTCGATCGTCTGGTCGTTCAGCCAGACCTGGACCTGGGTGTAGCCGCTGTCGGCGTAGACGCGGAGCCCAGCGGCCATCTCTTGCGGCGTGCCAGTCAGGGCGTCCCAGCCGCGCGATGGTCCGCTGGGGAGATCGACCCAGACACCCGCGGTGCGCTCCAACGTTCCCGGATCGCGCCCAACCTCCGCGCAGGCGGCATCGACCCGCGTTTGCGATGCCGCTAGGTCTGCGGCGGAATAGGGGTCGAATCCGGGGTTGACGGCATCGAAATCGCGGTTCCAGATATCAGCGTGGCGGGCTGCCAGCCGCAACATGCGCGCTCCGGTCGACGATGAGCCGACGAGGATAGGCGGTCCCTGGGGACGCGGACCGCGCGGCCGCAACTCGCAGTCTTGGATCTGATAGTAGGTGCCCTGAAAGTCCATAGTACCGGTGCGGAGGAGACCGGCCGTGATCGTCAGCGCCTCTTCGAAGCGACCGACGCGGTGGTCGAAGGGATAGCCGAAGGCGCGGAACTCCGGCTCGCACCATCCGGCGCCCAGACCGAGGATCAACCGGCCACCGCTGATCTCGTCGACGGTGTCCGCCATCTTGGCCAGCAGCGCGGGGTTGCGGAACGCCGTGCAGGAGACGAGTAACCCGATCTCGATCCGCTCCGTCGCGGCGGCGAGCGCGGCGACCAACGACCACCCTTCCCAAGCGCCCTCCGGCCGTGAGCCGGGACGAGGGATGTCGATGATGAGGTGGTCCGGGATCCAGACCGAGTCAAAGCCCAGCGCTTCGGCCCGGCGCACCAGCGCCAGCATCTCCGTCCAGCGCGGGAATGTGCCTCGCGCCGAGTCCTCGGTGGGCATGAGGAGGAACCCGATAGCGAATGGTCGTCGTCGATCGGTCAAGAGCCGTTCCTTTCAGGAGTCACACCGATAGCGCTGTGCAGCATATCGCCTCGAGCCGATGACGCGATCGCGACGCGGCCGCGTGGAGCGCCGTGGAGATCGGGACACGCTGAGCTAGTGGGCGATGGCCAGCCTCATTGTCGTGATGGCGAGGAGACGCTCGAAACACGAAGAAGCGGGCTCCCAGTTTCCGGGAGCCCGCGTCCTCATCGTCAATCGCCCGGTTGGGCGTATATGTGATTACGCGCGGCGGTAGTTCGCCAAGCCGGTCGGCTGGGCCGTCCACTCGTTACCGCGCTGCTTGATCTGCTCCGCGGTCAGACTGAGTACGATCCGGTCCGATCGCACCTCGTCAACTGTCGACTCCGGGAGATAGACCTGATTGAATCCGCCGAACCAATCCTTCATCAGCCCCGGGTCGAGGAGGAAGAAGTGGCGACCACGCGCGGCGGGCATGTCCATGTTGGGGTGCAGAATCTCCGAAATCGATCCAACCTTCTCACCGTCGGCGCTGAAAACGTCCTTGCCCTTGAGGATGTCGTAATCAGCATGGGTCGTCGGATTCCATGTGGTGCTTGTAATCATAACAATAGTGCCTTTCGTACGCTACGAGGGCGAAACCCCTCACGTATATCTATTGCAATCCCCGTGCCAGCATCCAAAAGTATGCAATAATTGTAACTCACCAATTTTTGCAATGATGTGATTCGAGCCGACAGTGGGCTTCCTAACAGGGATTCCCGCCTGACGGCAATCGTCACGCTGTCTCCACGGGCGGGTTCCGGCTGAGCGGTGAGTCGTCTATAGTGTGATTCCCGGAAATGAGCGCCCCCGTCGATATTCGCGGCAGTCCCCCTTGCCCCGAGCAGCGGGGTGGGCACGACCTGTGAGGAGCGTGGGCCAGTGAAGCGACGTGATCTCTTGCGGGCCGGTGCGGCCCTCCCTGGTCTCGCGGCGGGGACCGCTCTTCAGACTGACGCCAAGAAGAACGACAATAAGAAAAAGGACGCGCCGAAACGCTCTCTCTCCGGCATGAATGTGCTGGTCTTCATCACCGACCAGCAGCGAGCGATCATGCACTTCCCGAAGAATTGGGCCGCCCAGAACCTGCCCGGTGCTGAACGCTTGCGGAAGAACGGGCTGACCTTCACCCAGGCAACGTGCAATTCCTGCATGTGCTCGCCCAGCCGAGCCACGCTGTTGACCGGGTATTTACCGGCCCAGCACGGCGTGAAATACACCCTCGAAGAGGACATGCCGAGCCCGCAGTACCCGCAGGTGGAGTTGCCGCTCGATCTGCCGAACATCGCGACGGTGACGGGCGCCGCGGGCTACAGCGTGCCGTTCAAGGGCAAGTGGCACCTCAGCAAGCCGCTAGGCGCCGACTGGGCGCCAGAGGACGTCAACCGCTATGGGTTCCAGCGCTGGAATCCACCCGACGCTGGGGCCAATCAGGACATCGATCAGTTCGGGGGCGGTTTTCCCAACAACGATGGCCGCTTCACCACAGAACAGGGTGTCGTCCAGGCCGGCGACGAAGGGGTGTTCGAGTACCTGAACTCGGTCGCCGCCCAGCAACAGCCGTTCTTCATGATCGTCTCACTGGTGAACCCGCACGACGTGCTCTCGTACCCGAAAAACTACATCGACGGGGGCTACAGCCCGGACGATCTGAGCGGGAATATCGACCTGCCGAAGACGGTCTACGAGAATCTCCTGGAGTCAGGCAAGCCTCGGGCCCAGGCGGCCCTGCTCGCGCTCATGGCCATAGGACTGGGGCCGCTGACTGACGACCAGATGAAACGGGATTACCTCAACTTCTACGGCAACCTGATGAAGGAGTCAGACGCCTACCTGGTCCAGATTCTGGATACCCTCGAGGCACAGGGGCTCCTGGACAACACGTTGGTCATCCAGACGTCTGACCACGGCGAGATGGGGATGGCGCACGGTGGCTTGCGCCAGAAATCGTTCAACTTCTACGAGGAGACCCTGCGCGTGCCGCTGGTCTTCTCCAACCGGCGGCTCTTCAGCAAAGCGAGAACATCGAATGCGCTGGTCTCTCACGTCGATTTCCTGCCCACGATGGCGAGTCTTCTTGGTGTGCCCGACTTCGCCCGCTCATTCTGGCAGGGCCAGGACTACTCCAGGATCGTGCTCGACCCTGATGCCAAAGCGGTCCAGGGGTACACCGTTTTCACCTATGACGATTTTCAGACCGGTCAAGCCTCCGGCCCGTACGTCCCACCGCCGAACCACATCATCAGCATCCGCGAGGAACGGTACAAACTGGCGAAGTACTACGACGTGAATGGCGCGGTGCCCGATGAGTGGGAGATGTACGACCTGGAGAAGGATCCGCTGGAGACGAAGAACATCGCCGCCGAGGGCTTCAAGAGAAACAAGGAACAGAAGAAAGCGCTTCGCCGCCTCCAGAATACGCTCGCTGCAGTGGAGGCGACGCGGTTGCAGCCACTGTAGCCAATTTGGGCAACTGAGGGGACGGCGATCACGGCCTGGACCACTTCGGTCCAGGCCGCAGTCGTTTCACCTCTGCCATCTGACGGAGATGGCAGAGGGAGCCGCGGCCGCGAAACCTGCCATCCCGATTCTGCCATTCGTCAGATGTCTACGCCGCGCCAACCCGGCATGATCGTCTCGTGCCCGATCACGGTTGACCAACTGCCGGCACAGCGACGACCAAGGCGAGGCACGGAGAGAATTTCATAGAGGAAGCATCGGAGTGCCACGCGGCGCCAAGGCAGGTCAGAAAACCCCGCGCATTCGGGGTGCATCACGAGATATCGGAACGCGGATCAATGAAAGGATTTCAGGAATGCACGTGTTGATCGTCAACTTCGAGATCGCCGGTATCGCGGAGGCGGACTATCGCCAGCAGGTCGAGTCGATCGCTCCCATGTTCACCCAGGTGCCCGGGCTGGTGAGCAAGATCTGGCTCGCCGACGCGGCGACGAACACCTACGGCGGCATCTACCTCTTCGCGGATGCGGCCTCGCGCGAGGACTACCTCAACTCGGAAATCGTCAGTTCGCTCAAGGCGAGCCCGAACTTCACCAACATCACCGCACGGAAGTTCGGGACGTTCGAGGAGGCAACCGCCATCACCGGCGGCCCCCTGGC
>JAHWJF010000203.1:4404-6588 GCA_019348515.1 Chloroflexota bacterium
GCGCGAGTGGTCGCTCCTGCAGTGGGGGCGAGCGATGCGCCCGGCTGGAGTGAACGTCTGATCTCACTCCTGCCGCACGGCTCCGGTCACCGTTGCCGTCCCGCCCAACTCCTCCACCCGCGCCCGGCTCTCGGGACCGCTCTCGATGCACATCATCGCGACGACGTCGCCGGGCTGGAGATCGCGCAGAGCCATCTCCAGCGCCTCCGGCTCGCTCACGGCGACCACGTGTGGCGGGTTGCCACCGGCGACAAGCCCTTCCAGATAGAGCGCGGTCATCTCGTCGACACTCTCGCGGCCGCGCAGGTACCGCCGGGTCTCCTTCACGATGACGCGGTCGGTCTGCTCGGCGGCGATGCGGCCGAGATCGCGCAGCGCATCGTCGGTGCGATCCCCCGCCGTGCCGATGATCGACGTCAGCCGGCCCTCTCCCCGCAGGTAGCCACGCGCCAGTGCCAGCAGGTGCCGCAGCCCCACCTCGTTGTGAGCGTAGTCGAGGATGACCGTTGCGTCATTGAGGTCATAGATGTGCAGCCGGCCGGCGTTGTCCTCCGGCGCCGTGCCGAAGGTCCGCAATCCATGCCCGACCTCCTCCCGGCTCAGGCCGAACGCCAGAGTCGCGGCGGCCGCGCAGAGGGCATTTTCGATCATGTGCAGTGCCGTGCCGCCCAACGTGAGCGGCATCTCCTCGAGACGGGCCAGGTGGTGCGCGTCGTCACCCCGGGCCTCGACCAGCCAGCCCTCCTCGACGACGACCGCTCGGCCACCGGCGTGCCGGTGCGATGCGACGGTCGGGTTCTCGGGTTCCTGGGAGACCCAGATGATCGGCGCGTGTAGACTCGCGGCCTGGCTCCGCACCAGCGGGTCGTCGGCGTTCAATACCGCCCAGCCGTCCGGGCGGGTCGTACGCGGGACGATCCCTTTGACGCTGGCCAGGCCCTCCACCGTCTGCACGCCATGCAAACCCAGGTGGTCGGCGCTGACGTTGATCATCACGCTGATGTCGTTGCTTTCGCAGGCCATGCCGCGCTGGAGAATGCCGCCGCGGGCAGTTTCCAACACGGCGACGTCGAGTCCCGGTTCCCGCAGCACGCGCCAGGCTCCGGCCGGTCCCGTGTAGTCCCCTTGCAGGACGTTCTCGCCCTCGATGAAGACGCCGACGGTCGAGGTCCAGCCAACCTTCCGTCCCGCCCCGCGCAGGATGTGGGCGACGAACCGGGTGGTCGTCGTCTTGCCGTTGGTACCGGTGATGGCGATGACGGGGATCGTGCGGTCCTCGTCGCGGATCATGCCCGGCCGATCGTCCGGGTCGTCGGTGTCCAAGAGATCGCGCAGGCGTTCCGCTGCCGCGTGGGGATCGACGTCCTCGCCACTTACCACGGCGCCGAGCAGCCGGGCTACCCCGAGGCCAAACCGACGGCGCTCCCAACCGAAGGCCAGGGACCAATGCCCGGGCGCCTCCATCTCCACCCACCGCATTTCCGGGAACTCCACCCCAGCGCGCTCGTGGAGATCGGCGCAGGCGGCGAGGAGAAGATCACCTAACCCGTCGGCGCCAGCGGCGCGCTCATCGTCGGAGGGCGCGAGAGGTTCCAGGCTGGCGGCCAGCGCCGCGATCGCATCTGAAGAGAGGTCAGACTCCGCGATCTCCAGCTCGAGCTTGATGGCCGGTTGCAGTAGGAAGATGTTCGGACCGTCCAGGTCCCGGATCTCGACGAGCCGCATCGCTTTTGCCGCTCCTCTCGCTCCTCGTAAGACCAGCGTTATGGCATGAACGAGAGTGCGAGCACTTGCACCGCATTGAAGAGTGCGTGGGTGATCATCGCCGCCGTCGTGTTCACATGCTTGCGGAGCAGCCCCAGGATGAAGCTGACTCCGAACAGACCAAGTAGTGCAAGATTGAAACCATACTGCGGCCCGTGCAGCATCATGAACAGAAGCGAGGGAATGACGATCCCGTAGCGTGGTTGCAGGGCACCACGAAAGATGGCCTCCTCGCCGATACCAGCACTGGCGCCGATCACAAGAGCGCCGAGCGGGTTCTGCAACTCCGCGGTCATCTGATTGACCACTTCGTCGAGTGATTCGCCCAGGGCTGGGTCCACCTGCTGCGAGGCGAGCCCGGCGATGGCCGCCACGACGAAGCAGGCGAAGGTCGCCCCGATGGCGATGCCGATGGTGCGC
>JAHWJF010000204.1 GCA_019348515.1 Chloroflexota bacterium
TCAAGAGCCGTCATGTGGTTACCTTCCTTTCCATTGCAACAAGTTCGTCTCGTGAGTCGTTCGAGAAGTTCGCTTGCTTCTCGCCCGATTCGGCCCGACTCTGCCCCCCGTCAGTCGTCGTCCCAGTCGTCGTCCCAGTCGTCATCCCAGCCGCTGCCACCTGAGCCGCCGCTACCACCACTTCCAGCGGAGCCGCCACTGCCGACGCCACTAGGAAAGACCCAATCGTCTTCCCAACCGCTACCGCCGGATGCTCCAGAGCCGCCCGATCCTCCAAAACCACCGCTCGGCGTGAAGACCGCGTCGTCATCCCATCCACCGCTATGCCGTGCCAACGTGCCTGAAAGTCCCGCGCCAGCGAACCCGGCGGTGCTCAGAGCGGCCACGGCAACCTTGGCGAATCGGCGCCGCGAAACTGTCTGAGCGCTCTCACGGTTCATATAGGTTCCATGCGTCATGCGACTCTCCTTTGACTTGTCCACTGACAGACCCGCATGTCCCAGTATCGGCAGCGACAGCCTCCGCCGTAACCGGCCAAGGTCCACTTCTCTCACCGGACCTTCGCCCGTTCCCCGGTCCGACTTTGGTCGGATGGGATGCCGCTGCCCCCGGTGCCATACTCGGGGCCAGGAGAACAAAGGCGGCTTACGAGAATGGATGCCAACCTACGATCGAGGCTCGAGCGGCTCAGCCCGGCTCAGCGATTCATGCTGGGAAGCCTCGCCATTCTCACGATCGGCATGGCGGGTATCGGCACCTGGGTCACGCGCCAGATCGAGGAAGGCGTCGTCGACCGGACCGCGGCGACAACTGCGCTCTACGTCGATAGCCTGGTCGCTCCGCCGCTTCAAGACCTGGCCGAGGCTGACACCCTCTCACCGGAAGCCATCGACCGGCTCGACTGGTTGTTCGAGGACACGCCGCTGGGGCAGGAGGTCGTCGTCTTCCAGGTCTGGGATCCCGACGGGCACATTGTCTACAGCACGGTACCGGATCTCGTGGGGCAGGCGTTTCCGGTCGAAGGCGAGCTCGCTAGCGCACTTGCGGGCACCGTCAGCGCTGAAGTTGGGGAGGCTGAGGGTAGCGGCGAGCTACCACCAGACGTTCCACACAATGAACTGATCGAAATCTATAGCCCGATCCGCAGTCGCAGCACCGGAGAGGTCATTGGAGCCGCCGAGTTCTACTACGCGGCTGACGACCTTCGCAGCGACGTCGCGGCCGCTCAGCGAGAAAGTTGGCTGGTTGTCGGTGGAGCTACGTTGGTGATCTATCTTCTGCTCGCCACCTTCATCCAGCGTGTCAGCAACACCGTCCGCAGGCAGCAGCGGGAGCTCGCCGAGCAGGTCACGCGACTCACTGACGTGGTCCAGCAAAATCAGGAGCTGCACGAGCGGGTGCGCGGCGCGGCGGCTCGCACAGCCGCCCTCAACGAGCGATTCCTCCGCCGGTTCAGCGCCGAGGTGCACGACGGCCCGGCCCAGGAGATCAGCCTCGCATTACTCCGACTTGACCATGTGGCCGCTCTGGCCGGATCGAGCGAACGCGACGAGCCGGTGAAAGCCGAAATTGAGCGTGAGCTGGACGTCATCCAGAATAGCCTGCGACGGTCACTCAAGGACGTTCGCGCGACCTCTAGCGGCTTGCTCCTACCGCATCTCGGAGCGTTGACCGTAGCCCAGACGCTCGATCATGTCGTGCGCGGGCACCAGCGGCGAACCGGTCTGGTGGCCAAGCTTTCGCTGCGCGATCTTCCGACCCAGGCCCCACTGGCTACGAAGATCGCCCTCTATCGCATCGTCCAGGAGGCACTGACGAACGCCTGGCGTCATGCTGACGGCGCCACGCCGACTGTCACGGTCGCCGGGTCCAATGACAAGCTCACGGTCGAAGTTGCCGATCCCGGACCGGGCTTCGACCCCTCGCACGCCGGCGGATCGGAAACGCATCTGGGTCTCGTGAGCATGCGTGAGCGGGCCGAGAGTCTGGGCGGCCAGTTCCACATCGAAAGCGCACCCGGGCGAGGCACCCGCGCGGTTGCGACCCTGCCGTTAGGAACCCTGGGAGGCGATCATGACTGAGACGCTGCACGTCGCGATCGTCGATGACCATCCATTGTTTCGGGAAGGCGTGGCACACACCTTAGCCGCGCAGCAGGACGTCAAGGTCGTCGGCGAAGGGGAATCCGCGGCCGATGCGATTCGGATCGCCGCCGAGCGAATGCCGGATGTCATGTTGCTTGACGTGTCGATGCCGGGGGCGGACTGACCGCGGTGCGTCAGATTGCTGCAGCTTTCCCGGTTATCAAGGTTGTGATGCTGACAGTTTCCGAGGACGAGGATGATGTGACGGCGGCGCTGCGGGCGGGTGCCCGGGCCTACGTACTCAAGGGCGTCGCCGCCCGCGAGCTTGTCCGCATCTTGCGGTCAGTAGCGGCCGGAGAGGTCTACGTTACCCCCTCCCTTGCGGCCAGCCTCCTGTTCGATCTCACTGGGGGCAAGACCGGCTCCCATGCGGCGAGTCCCCTCGATGGACTCACCGACAGGGAGCGGCAAATCCTGGAACGAGTCGCGGCCGGTGACAGCAACAAGGAGATTGGCGCGCAGCTGCACCTGACCGAGAAGACGGTCAAGCATCACATGACCAACATTCTGCAAAAGCTGCAGGTGCGTAATCGCGTGGAGGCGGCGCTGCTCGCGCGCTCCAGCGAGCGTCCAGGACACTGAGGACTATTGGGATCAGCCGCGATCAATAACTGGTCAGGCAGTCCCGGCGAGGCTGCGGGCCGGATTGGTTAATCCGGTAGTCCACCCCGGGGTAATCGATGATGTCGTCTCAAGTAGGGTAGGGAGTTCTACACTCCAGGTACCAGCGGAACTGCCATCACCTGCTCCAGATCGGTACCTTCCAACTGAGGACTCTCCTTATAAAGGAAACAGGCGGCCGCGCGCCGCTCGTCGGTCCGAAAGAGCGGCGGCCTCTGCTGGCGAGAAATGTCCATCACGTACGGGCATCGGTCGGCGAATTTGCAGCCATGGGTCACCGCGGCGACGGGTGCGGAGGGATCGACGGGGATCTCGTGCCCATGCCACGGGTGATTCGGGTCAGCCTTGGGAATCGACTGGACGAGAAGCTGCGTGTACGGGTGGCGTGGCTGCTTCACAACCAGATCGACGTCTCCAACCTCAGCCACCTCGCCCCGGTACATGACGAGGATGTTCTGGCTGATTTGATAGGCCGTGGTCAGATCATGGGTGATGTAGAGGATGGAGATGCCGAACTTCAGGTGGAGCTGGCGCAGGCTCTCGAGAATCGTGGCGCGCAGTGACGCATCGACCATCGACACCGGTTCATCGGCGATGATCAGGCGCGGTTGCAGCAAGAGGGCACGGGCCACCATGATGCGCTGGCGCTGCCCTCCGCTCAACTGATGCGGATGCCGCCCAAGCGTCTCATCGGGGCGCAATCCGACGGCGTTCAGCGTCTCCTCCATCAATTGCCGTGCCTTCTCCCGTGATGGCGCCAGGCGAAACTTCTTGATGGGTGTCTCGAGGACGTGGTCGACCTTATAGAACGGGTTATAGACCTCGTACGGGTCCTGGAAGATCACCTGAACGTCGCGCAGGAAGCGCCGGCGCTCATCACCGGAGAGGCGCTGCACGTCCTGTCCACGGTAGAGCACTTCCCCGCTCGTTGGCGCCGCCAGGCCAAGCAGGAGACGCGCGAGCGTCGTCTTGCCGCTGCCACTCTCGCCGACGATCGCCGTGATTGTCGGCGGCTCGGCGTCAACCCGGAACGAGAAGTCATCGAGCGCGACCGTGCCTGGTGCCTTGGCGAAGCGGCCGCCGCCGAAGACCTTGGTGACATGCCGTGCTTCGAGCAGTGCGGTCATGCGCTCTCTCTACTCCACTCGTTCTCGTAAAGGTGACACGATACCCGGCGCTCTGGTTCGACCTCGCGCAAATGCGGCGTCACGACCGCACAGTGCTCCATCGCGTGCGGACAGCGCGTTCGGAACGCGCACCCGGTGGGTCGGTTGAGCAACGAAGGGGGCAAACCGGGAATGCCCTGGAAGGCCCCTTTCTCTTCCAGCGAGGGCAGGCTGGCGATCAGGAGATTGCTGTACGGATGGAGCGGAGCCCGAAAAAGATCGGACACTGGTGACACTTCCGCGAGATTCCCGGCGTACATGATGCCGACGCGATCGACGACCTGGGCCATCAGTCCCATGTCGTGGCCGATGAGGATGATCGACGCCCCGAGATCCTCCTGGACCGCCAGCAACGTGTCCATCACCTGACGCTGAACGACGACGTCCAATGCGCTGGTCGGCTCGTCGGCGATGATCAGCTTCGGTCGGAGGCTGATGGCGATGGCGATGCAGACGCGCTGTTTCATGCCTCCGCTCAGCTCGTGGGGAAACATGTTTGCAACATCGCGACGCAACCCAACGCTGTTGAGTAGTTCCGCGACCCGATCGGCGAGCGCTCGTGGCGACAGCTGAATGCCGTGATCCTTCAGACCATCACGGATCTGCTCTTTCACCCGCAGGACGGGGTTGAGGGAGTTCATTGCGCCCTGCGCAACGAGCGCAATCTTGGCGAGCCGCACCCGCCGCATCTCCTCTTCGTAGAGGCTCAGCAGGTCGACGCCTTCGAGCAGCATTTCGCCGCTTTCGATCCGACCAGGCGGCCGGATCAAGCGCAGCAGGGCCAGGGCGATCGTCGATTTCCCCGAACCGGATTCGCCGACCAGCCCCAACCGTTCCCCCTCGCGGATGTCGAAGCTGACGCCGTTCACCGCCTGCACCGCGCCGCGCGTGGTGTGGTAGTGCACGACGAGATCCCGGACTTCCAACACGTGATGGGTGTGACGGGGTGGCAGGGTGACTGGGTGACTAGGAGTTAGGGTGATGGGGTGATGGGATGGCGAACTCACGGGCGGTCTCGCTTTCTGATCATTTCTCCCACGATCCGATGATCCTATCACCCTGCGCTTCGTCCTATCACCTTTTCACCCTAACGCGCCACCACCTCGTTCCCCGGCCACCCGAAGAGTCGCAGGCCGGGAATGTCCACGCGGGTCTGGTAGACGGAGGCTGTCTCGACATCGGTAATGACGAGGGTGCGTCGGTCGGGGCCGCCGAAGGCCACGTTGGTCACCTTCGCGCCGGGAACAGGAATCTCTTGAATCATAGCTCCCGAGGGGCTGAAGACGGCAACCTTGCCCCCGCCGAAGTGGGCAGCATAGAGATTGCCGGCCTCATCGAAGGCCATGCCGTCCGGGCCTTCACTACCGGGGAGCGCGGCGAAGACTTCGCGCGCGCCGATAGTGCCATCCTGGTCGATCGGATAGCGCAGGATGCGGTTGTGATAGGTCTCCGCCAGGAAGGCTGCCGTGCCATCAGCGCTCAGTGCCACACCATTGGGAAATGCCAGGCCGTCGTCGATCCGCTCCAGCGTCCCATCGGGGAAGTGGCGGTAGAACCCACCAATTGGATTCTCGGCCGACGACCGCCAGGGGTCGGAGAAATAGAGGATGCCGTCGTGGTCGAACACCAGGTCGTTCGCGCCGTTGAGCGGCTGTCCCTCGTACGTGTTGACGACGATCGTCGCTTGGCCGCCAGCGATGCGGAACACGCCATGGATGTCGTCGCCCTCGTCCGCCAGGTAGAGGGAGCCGTCGCGATGGAACGCGAGCCCGGCCGGGATGCCGCCGGTGTTGAAGAACTCCGAGGCAACGCCATCCGGAGTCAGCCGCACAACCGAGCTGCTCAACCAGTTCACAAAGTAGAGGTTGCCCTCTCGGTCGAACGCCGGTCCCTCAGGCGAGTCGTAGCCGGAGATTAAGACAGTCACCGCCGCGCTCATCGGTTGCGATCCTCCTCTCTGTTGTTCACGAAGAACTGGTGCGACCGCGGCCGCTTGTGTTATGGAAGCGAACTCGCTCATTCATCTCCGGATCAACACCGGCGCAATCTCATGGTGCTGGCAGCCCAGGGCGGTGCAGCATATCGCCAACTCAAGCGACGTCAAGCTGACGGATATCCCGTTGAACTAAACTAACAACTTGTTGACGAATTTCGGCGGTCGGTTTAGGCTGCCACCTTCACCAGGGCGCTGTGGCCTTGGCGGCGCTGGATGTGACCAGCGCACGGGCACAGGCTACCCGGCCACGACGGCCAAGCCACTCAGTGGCGAGGAGGAAATCCGTGAACGATCCCCGTGTTGATTCCCTTGTCGATGAAGCAATGCGCCTGCGGCTCTCTCGACGCAGCATCATGCGCCGCGGCGCCGCGCTCGGACTCTCCACCGCGGCGGTCGCGGGTGTCCTGTCATCAACGGGTCGAGTCAGTGCCGCTCCACGGGCGGCTGCGCTCCTCCAGGATCGCCAGCTCAACATCCTGCAGGCGAGCTATTTCGTCCCTGAGGGGCAGGAATTCTTCACCCAGATGGCCCAGGACTGGGGCAGCCAGAACGGCGTTTCCGTCACCACCGACTACATCGGCTGGCCGGACCTGCAGCCGCGCATCGCGGCCGCCGTCGAAGGTGGTTCCGGCGCCGATATCATCG
>JAHWJF010000205.1 GCA_019348515.1 Chloroflexota bacterium
GGCCTCGCTCTCCGCCTGCTCCAGGACGGCGAGCGCCTCATCCACAACATCGGCAACGGTCAACGCAGGGTGGCCGGCCTCCGCCGCGCCGACGGCGACTTCCTCCAACGCCACACGCGCCTCCAGGGTCGCCCGCTTGAGCCCTGCCCGGTCATACGGAAGTGCTGCCTTTTCTTTGGGGTCATGATTCTTGCGCTGGTCGAAAAGTGTGCCTAACGCCCAGGTCCAGTCCTGGCGAGACGTTCCGCGCCCCTCAGGAACCAAGGCCCTCGGTGATACGTGTGCCACTGTCGCTACGCCTCCGTAAGGGCGAATCGCCCCAAGACCTCATTCAGCATCACGTCCAGGCTGCCGCGATCGACAATCGGGACGATGTAGTGATCGATGCCAAGCTCCTCGAGCTGCTCCAGCAGGGCGGGCACTGCATCCGGGGGCATCGCCATCGGGTGGGTCTCGCGCATCGTAGCGGGGCCCATGACCGTCTTCTCGATGGACTCGAACGGCCGGCCCTCGTCCTCACAGTGAACGCGCAAGACATCGAGTTTGTGAGATAGCGTCGTCAGCCCTTCCTCGCCCGGCATGGCAAAGAGATTGCACGCGTCGGCATATCGGGCGACAAGTCCAATGTCTTCTGCTCGCCACCGCCGCCGATCATGATGCGCGGGTGGGGGCTCGATAGCGGCATCGGCTCGCAGAGCGTCTCCGCAAGTTGATAGTGCTTGCCCTGGTATGGCCCGGCCTCACCCGACCACATCTGGCCGGCAATTTGGAGCGTCTCTTCCAGACGCTCAAAGCGTTCGCTCACTGAGGGAAACGGCACGCCGAGCCCAAGATGCTCGCGCTCATACCAGCCAGCGCCGATGCCGAGCCATGCGCGACCACCGGAGAGGACGTCGAGGGACGTCACGGTCTTGACCAAAATCCCAGGATGTCGATAGGTGACGCCGGTGACGAGCGTGCCCAGCTGGATGCGCTCCGTGATGCCGGCGACATACGCGAGCGCCGAATAACCTTCCAGCATCGGCTCATCAGCTGCGCCGACGGATGGAATCTGGAAGAAATGGTCCATGACCCAGAGCGAATCGAGACCCGCCTGGTCCGCATCACGGGCGATACCGGCCAGCTCGGGACCGATCGCCGCGACGCCGCCAGGCGTCAAGAAGCGCGGAATCGTAATACCAAACTTCATCACCTTCACTCCTCCTGGGCGGTCATCCTGCTCGTCAACAGTCGTTGACATGAGATACGATATGCGGAGCGACACCGTTTGTCAACGACTGTTGACAAACATTACCGGTTGCCCGGAGGAGCAGCGGTGTTCGGATGTAGTTCTGGCAAGACAGATGACGCGCCCGAAACCGCTCCGCGCAGTCGGAACGCCGCCGCCACGCGCCAAGCCATCCTCGATGCGGCAAAAACCTGCTTCACGCAAGACGGATACGAACAAGTCGGCGTGCGCGACATCGCGGCGCGCGCCGGGGTCGATCCGGCTCTCGTGAATCGCTATTTTGGTTCCAAGGAGGGTTTGTTTGCGGAGGCAATCGCCAGAAAGTTCGATCTCAGCCCCCTCCTGGACGGAGACCGCGCCACCCTCGGCCGGCGACTTGCCGAGTACGTCTTGCAGAAAAAACCAGTTGGCGCCAACTATGATCCACTTATGGCGCTCCTCCGCTCCTCGTCGAGCGAGGTGTGTGGAGGAATGCTGCGGGGGGCGATTCAGAACGGCTTTGTTCGTCCGCTGGCCGAGCGGCTCGAAGGCCCGGATGCGTTGGCACGGGCAGAGCTGGTGGGGTCGACACTGTTGGGACTGCTCGTCCACCGCTCGGTGATTGGCGGGGCCGAAGAGGCGGACAATGAACGCATTGTGGCGCTGATGGCGCCGATGCTGCAGGGGTTCATCGACGGCACAGGGTGATAGCGGGCGACTTACACGGCAGGAGGGGAGGCCATGGAATCGCTAGCAGGTCGCGCGGCGCTGGTGACCGGCGCGGGGATAGGGATCGGGGAAGGGATCGCCCGCGAACTGGCACGGCAAGGCGCGCGAGTGGCGATCCACTACAGCGGCAGCAGTGCCGGCGCCCATGCCGCAATGGCCGAGATCACGGCTGCCGGTGGCGAAGCCATCGCGCTTCAAGGGGATCTGCGGCTCGTCGACGACTGTGAACGCGTCGTGGCCGAGGCGGCGGACGCCTTCGATGGACTGGACATCCTGGTCAATAACGCCGGCGTTACCCGCGCCGGGACGATCGAGGAGACGACTGAGACCGTCTACGACGAGATGTTCGAGCTCAACATGAAGGGCTATTTCTTTTGCGCCCGTGCCGCCCTCCCCGCGCTCGAACGCTCTGGGCACGGCTCGATCATCAACATCACCTCCATCCATGGCGGAGCGGGATTCCCGAACCACGCGGCATACGCGGCGACCAAAGGGGCAGTCATCGGATTCACCCGATCGCTGGCCATTGAGCTCGCACCGCGCCATGTACGGGTCAACGCCATTGGCCCGGGTGTCGTCGAAGTTCCTCGCTACTTCGACATGCCGGGGTATACGACCGAGTTCGGGAATACCCTGATACCGTGGGGTCGCGTCGGACGGCCCAGTGACATCGCTCCGGCCGTCGCCTTTCTAGCGGGAGACGGGGCCGAGTTCATCACCGGGCAGACCCTCTATGTGGATGGCGGCACGAACGCGCGCATGGGACTCTTCTGGGAGAGCCCGGCAGAGTAACGGTGAGGCGAATTCAGCCGCCCCGCGCGCACATCCCAGACGTGGGCGGCAAGCGGCCATGATACCGGGCGAGGCGATCAATCTGCGGGCGGTCGAACGCCGCGATGCCCCGCTGCTCCACCGCTGGTTCAATGATCCGGTGCTGATGCGCGGCTGGGGGTGGAGCGCTCCTGTCCGCTCTTTAGCCGACGTCGCCGGTCAACTGGAGGAGTGGTTGGCACGGGAGGGTGTGTGGGGCCGACCAGAGGCGCTCATCGTCGAATCACTGGACGGCGACCCGATTGGGCTCGTCGTGCTACGGGTCGACCGGCCCGAGGCTCGCTCTGTGGAGCTCTCGCTCCTCATCGACGCCGATCACTGGGGCCGGCGATTCGGCACTGACGTGTTACAGACCGCCCTTGAAGCCTGCTTCGACGGCTGGGGCGTGCACCGGGTAGGAGTCTCCGTCGAGGAGGACAACGAACCCGCGCTGGCGCTCTATTGCAGCCTCGGATTCCAGGAGGAGGGACGCCTTCGTCAGGCGGCCTATCACAACGGCCGGCACGCTGACATCCTCCTCTATGGGCTACTGGCAACGGAGTGGAGTGCTCACGAGGAAGAGGAAACGAACGCTGTTACACATTCAGGTCGACTCGGGAAGACCCTTCCCGCCAACCGGCTCGAGGATAAACCGATCTCCCATGCCGGCGATTAGGGGTCTCGCGCGTCCGATAATCTCCCGTACCGCATCGTTGGTGAGCGAGGCGGCGTGGTCCGCTTCACTGCGCCAGACTTCCGTGACCCAGAGAGCATCAGGGTTGTCGGGCATCGTATTCACAATCCACACCTCGCAGCCGGGCGCGTCCGCCACGAGTTCGGCGGCCTCCAGAAGCAAGGCGAGCAGGGCGTCACGTTGCCCCGCCTGCGCAATCATTGTTCCGCAGAGCCCGAATCGTCCCATCATCACCTCCGTAAGGGATCATGCTGTTCACATTGCGGGAGCGCTGACCCTCGGGTTGACCTGGATACTGACACCCAGCACGAGGCCAAAGACCGTCCAGAGGATGGCAATCAGCAGCGCTATGGCGACGATCTGGATGAGGGCCGTCTTCGCGGCGGCGCCGAAATCGTAGGTACCCGGTATAGTCCGTCGGTCGATGTAGACCGCGCTAACCCCCGTTCCGACGAACGGGATGAGCGTGAGGAGCGCCCCGAAGAGCAACGTCTTCCATGCCGGTCTCGGGTGCTCGGGCGGAAGATAGGGCCCCGTGGAGAAACCAAACTCGGTCGGTGTGCGCAAACGATCCATGTCGCCTCCGGTCGCAGATGGGGAGCGACGCGGGACGCCGTACCGACGATCTTACCTGACTTTCGGCTATCGGCAAGTCGTTTGACGAAGTACGGCCAGGCGCCAGAGATGATGACGACCGCGCAGGATCCAAGCGAGCCCTTCGACGTCATCACCGCCCACGGCACGCCTACCGGGCGGGTGAAACGGCGCGCCGACGTCCACCGCGACGGAGACTGGCACCGGGCGATCCACGTCTGGGTCGCTGGTGTCGATGCGCACGACTCGCCGTTCCTGGTGGTTCAGCGCCGCTCGCCTGGCAAGGACACCTGGCCGAATCGTTTCGATGCCACGGTCGGCGGGCACTATCGCGCGGGGGAGACGCTGGCTGACACGTTGCGCGAGGTCGAGGAGGAGATCGGGATCATCCCCGACGCGCAACACCTCCGTCCCCTCGGCGTCCGCATCTGCGCGAACGAAGCCCAGCCGGGCATCATCGACCGAGAGATCCAGGACGTATTCTTGTTGCGTGACGATCGCTCACTCACGGAATTCCGGCTGAATCCCGCCGAGCTCGCCGCGCTCGTCAGTTTTCCGCTCGAGACCCTGGTGCCCTTCCTTGCGGGCGAAGCACGTGAGATTCAGGGGCAGGCGATCACCCCAGGCGCAACACGGATGACGCCCATCATTGCAGGCATCGATGATTTCATCCCCACCGTCGATCGCTATTTCCTGCGAATGGCGATCGCGGCCCAGCGCGTGCTGCTCGGAGAGCCGTATGTCGTCGTCTGACCAAACGCGGGCGCCGAGGGAGACAGTGTGCTGTGTCTTCCGGAGAGGATGACGTATGTTCTCGCCGCTCCCGGGAAGAAGGACCTGACACCGTGACGGTCTCCGTGGAAGAGCTGACAGCATTGACCGCCGCGCTCGTGGCGATCGACTCGACCAACCCGGATCTCGTGCCGGGAGGAGTGGGAGAGGCGGGAATCGCCCGCTTCGTCGCCGACTGGCTTGGGCAGGCGGGACTCGAAATTGCGCTGCACGAGCTGGCCCCTGGCCGTGCCAATGTGATCGCCATCGCCCGCGGTAGCGGTGACGGCATCGGCAAATCCCTGATGCTCAATGCTCACATGGACGTGGTCGGCGCGGGTGGGATGATCGAGCCGTGGACGCCGCGCATCGAAGGCACCCGACTCTATGGGCGCGGTGCATTCGACATGAAAGCCAGCCTCGCCGCGATCATGCTCGCCATCCGGGAAGCAGCCGCGCTTGATCTCCGCGGCGACGTGATTGTCACCGCCGTCGCCGACGAAGAGTTTGCCTCGATTGGCGTCCAGGACGTCGTACGCCGCCTGGGGGCCGACGCCGCCATCGTCACTGAGCCGACCGGGCTCGATCTTTGCGTAGCACACAAGGGGTTTGTCTGGCTGGAGGTGGAGACTCGCGGCGTGGCATCACATGGTTCGCTCCCGGATGAAGGCGTCGACGCCATCGCCAAGATGGGTCCGGTGCTCACGGGTCTCGCGGCCCTCGACCGCGAGCTACGGTCGCGGCCCGGCCACCCGCTGCTTGGTCCCTCTTCAGTTCATGCCTCACTGATCCGGGGCGGCCAGGAGCTTTCTACCTACCCCGACCGCTGCACGCTATCGATCGAGCGTCGCACGATCCCTGGTGAGACGACCGCGGAGGTCGAAGAGCAAGTCTCGGCCATTCTCGACGGAGCCCGCCTGGCTGATCCCGCGTTCCAGGCCCGGCAGCGGACGCTGCTGGTTCGTGCCCCGTTCGGCGTCGCGGTTGACGAGCCGATCGTGACCCTCGCCCAGCGCCATCTTTCTCGCGTGCGGGGCAGGGACCCCGCGGTGGTGGGAGCTGGTGGCTGGATGGACTCAGCATTTCTCGCCAGCGCTGGCATCCCAACCGTGATCTTCGGTCCGGACGGCGAGGGCGCTCATAGCGACGTCGAGTGGGTCGATCTGGAGAGCGCGACGCGGATCGCGGACGCACTCCTTGGCATCATCACGGAGTTCTGTGCATGACACGAGACGCCAAGGGCATCGTATGAGCGAATCACGCAATCCCTTCGGGCCGCTCGAGACCGAGGAGAACGGCGCCGGGCCCCAGGCAACGATCGCGCGCGCCCGCGACGCGCTGGCGCCAGTGCGCGACGCGATGGAACGCGCGGGCTTCTACGCCTACGGCACGGTCGACGAAGAAAACCGGTGGGTTGTCAGTGCCGACGATGAGGCCGGACATGTCGATGTGCGGGTCGGCCCGGACGGGTATCAACTCGATCTCTGGGCGACGTTACCCGGTCTCTTCAGCGAAGAGGAGAACGACTTCCGCCGCCGGGCGATGGAGCGCCTGGCCCGCATGTCGATTCCCGCTGTACAGCAAGGATTCCTGGCCCCACATCAGGAAGCATGGTGGGACGAGACCGAAGGAGGCCCCGCGGCACGCATCCGCTACGAGCTGCCCTTCACCGCGGCGGAAAACGCCGGGATATTCGCCCGCGAGCGCCTGCCAGAGCTAGAGCAACTCCTCGACTTCATC
>JAHWJF010000206.1 GCA_019348515.1 Chloroflexota bacterium
CTTTCTGCGGGTGTGGGACGGTAAGAGCAGGAGCGGAACTCGGCTTTGAGTATAGGTCGGCGGCACGACCCTCAGGTCGTCCGATTCAGACTGGGAGATCGAACGAGAGCTGTGCGATTCCGGCTTTCGCTCTGTCCGGACGCCAGGTCTCGCTGATTTCCTGGCGCGGCAGTGCATGGACATCGAGGCGCACCCCAGCTTTTCCTAGGTGGTGCTGAACGGTCTGCTTGGCCAAAAGCGGACGATTGTTCGTCTCAGAGAGATGCGCCAGCCAGACCGTGGGAAGCAGGCTCGATCGCCCGAGGGCTTGCGCCAGGAGCTCGCCACAGCCGGCATTCGAAAGGTGGCCGGAGTCGGAGAGTATTCGCCGCTGCAAATGCGCTGGGTAGGGTCCTCGCCGTAGCATCGCTTCATCATGGTTCGCTTCCAGAACCACCAGCCGCGACTCGGCGATCGCCTCGACGGCTCCCGGACAGGGACTCCCGAGGTCAGTTAACACGGTCACCGAGCCAGCGGGCGAGCGAATCAGGAACCCGCACGGGTCAACGGCGTCATGTTGCACGGGTATGGCGAGGATTTCGGCATCACCGACTTGCAGCGGGTGGTCAGGACGCGTCTCTTCCCAGCAAGGTGCTGGAAGATTCGTGACGCGCGCCGAACCCTTCGTGGTCAGGATGGTCTGACGCCGCGCAACGAATCGGGGCAATTCCCGGACGTGGTCACTGTGCTCATGGCTAATCAACAGTGCGTCGACGTCCGCCAAGGTTAGATCAAATGAGTTAAGAGCCCGTATGATCCGGCGCACTCCAACACCACAGTCGACCAAAAAGACGGCTCTCGCGGTCCTGACCAGGAGCGCATTGCCCGAGCTTCCGCTCCCCAGGCTCGTCACTTCGAGCAACGTTTACCTCTCAAACTAGGATCTCGTGCTTTGCGCCGCTCGGAGCGGTGCGGGGTACACTGATGGTAGCCCGACAATAGCACCGCACTTCCGCATCCCTGGCGATCTGTCGCCGGGCTGTGGGCCGCATTGCTGGCAGAGCAGATCCGAAAACAGGAAGGTCCTCGCCGCGATGGACTCAGCAGAAAGAATACTCCGACGGGTACCCCGATCTCCGGGAGGGGTGTCGGGATCGCGTGATGAGGGCCGATGGTCGATGTCCCCGTCGACCAAGCGAATGATCATCACCGCCTTCGTCTTGTTCGCCATCCTTGCGTTTGTCTCGCTGACATCGACGTTCTGGATCCAGTGGTGGTGGTTCGAGAGTCTCGGCTATCAGACCGCGCTAACTACTCGGTATATCTCGGGGGCGATCGCGTTTCTGGTTGCCGCCCTCCTGGTTGGTGGGTTTATTGCCGCAAACTGGACCTTGGCGCTGCGCCGGAGCGAGCGCGACAGCCGCGGCGCCCGCTTGGCGTCCAGCCGGATCGTACGATGGCCGCTTTGGCTCCTGACGATCGGCTTCGCGATCTTCGCCGGGTGGCTCGCCGCGGAACAGTGGGCCACGTGGCGCCTCGCCCTCTCTGGGACGAGCTTCGGGATCACAGATCCGATTTTTGGCTTGGATGCCGGGTTCTACGTCTTCCGACTTCCCGCTTTGCAGCTGATTCACAGTGCAGCACTCGCCACCGTGCTGGTCACCCTCATTGCGGTTGCACTGATCTACCTGGGTATGCGGGGGCTCGACCGCATCGAGCATCTCCAGGCTTCGCCAACAGTCCGCCGACACGTGCTTGCGCTCGCTGCGTTACTCCTGATCCTGTTTGGAGTCGGTTACCTCTTGGCGAATTACGGCCTGCAGTATTCGGGACGGGGCTTCACATTCGGGCCAGGTTTCACGGATGTCACTATCGTGCGCCCGCTCAATTATCTGCTCGCCATCGTGTCCGTGATTGCGGCGGGTGTCCTCCTATTCAGCCGCCGCACGGAGCAGCTTCGCTGGCTTGGAATCATCTTTATCGTCTGGATCGCCGCCGTCGGCTTCGGCGCAGTGGTTCCCAGACTCGTGCAGCAAACCATCGTCGAGCCAAATGAGCTGCAGCGGGAGGCGCCGTACATCTCGAACAACATCAGCCTGACCCGGGCCGGGTTTAACCTCGACGCAGTCGAAACTCGGAGCATCAGCGGCCAAGGAGAGCCCCCGGCCAGCGCACTGCAAGCAGATTCCCCGGTGCTCCGCAACGTCAGGCTATGGGATTACCGAATCGCCCGGCAGACCTATCAGCAACTACGGTCGTTCGTCCCGTACTACGTGTTCAATGACGTCGACGTGGATCGGTACCCGGAGGCCGACGAGATTCAGCAGGTGTTGGTTGCGGCACGGGAGCTGGACACCGAAGGCCTTCCCGCAAACGCGCAAACCTGGACGAACCAGCACCTGTCGTATACCCATGGCTACGCCGCCGTGGTCAGTCCAATCAACGAAGCGACGAGCCAGGGCCTACCGGTTTTCACCGTCGGGGCGATTCCACCTGAACCGGCCGGTGTGTTGACCATCGATCGCCCCGAAATCTACTTCGGCGAGCTAGAGAGCCCGTGGGTAGCGGTCAAGACGGGAGTGCAGGAAGTCAACGGGATCCCCGGCGAAACGCCGACCGACCCGTTTGAAGGACTCGCGCGCGGAGCGATCGGGCTCGACAACTACTTGAAGCGCGTTATCCTGGCGATCAACCTGCGCGATAGGCGGATTCTGTTCACGGACGAGTTAACCTCCGAGTCGCAAGTCTTGCTGCAACGGTCGATCTCGGACCGCGTAACAACCATTGCGCCATTTCTCCTTCTCGACAGCGACCCCTATCTGACCATCGTCGATGGCCGCCTGATCTGGATCATCGACGCCTACACGGCAACTGACCGCTTCCCGAACTCGACCCCCTACGCCGGGGTCAACTATGCCCGGCATACCTTCAAGGCAACTGTGGACGCCTACGATGGCACAGTCACGTTTTATCGGACAGCGATGCCGGACCCGATCGCCGACGCGTACGCTACCCTGTTTGCTGAGATGTTCACCCCGATTAGCGAGGCGCCGCCAGCACTCGCGGAGCATTTTCGGTACCCGGAAGATCTGTTCGACCTGCAGAGCCAGGTGTTCTCCGCGTATCACGTGACCGATCCCACGGCGTTTTACAACGGCGAAGACCGCTGGGAAATCGCGGCGGAGCCGGTCGAGACCGGCGATGGGGAAACCTCGGTTGAACGGCCTATTGAGGCTTACTACATGACGCTGCCATTGCCCGGAGAAAGCGAGACCGGGTTCAAACTTATCCGCCCGTTCACACCTATCAACCGCCCGAACATGACAGCCTGGATGGCCGGGCAGTCTGATGCGCGGGGTGACGCGCGGCTCGTGGTTTACAGGTTCCCGCGTCAGATCACAGTCTTTGGCCCGCAACAGGTGGAGGCGAGAATCAACCAGGATCCGGAGATTTCGGAGCAGTTCACGCTGCTCGGTCAATCGGGATCGAGGGTGATCAGTGGAAACATGCTGGTCATCCCGGTTGAGGAGACGGTGATGTATGTACAGCCCGTCTACCTGCAAGCCACCGGCATGGCTGGGGCACCGACCGAGCTCACGTTCGTCATCGTCGCGACCGGAGAGCAGGTTGAAATGCGCCCGACGCTGGAAGAGGCTCTGGCCGCCGTGGCAGGTGATGACGCAGCCGCGGGACCCCAGTCCGGCGTGGGCAACGTCGATGACGACGCCGACCCAACGACGCAGCCGATGGCTGGGACCGTCGCCGACGCGCTCGCGGCGTACGAGCGAGGGCAACGAGCACTCGGTGAAGGAGACTGGGAGGCGTACGGTGAGGCCCAGGCCGAGCTCGAGCGTATTCTCGAAACATTGGCGCGCTCTACTGGAGTACCGGTAGCGCCGGAACCGGAACAAGCTCCGGCAGGTACACCCGTGCCGTAGCGTTACGGTTCATTACCTCTGCCCGCTCAATCTGAAGGTGAAGGAAGGGAGAGGTCGACGGCCGGGTTACCTTCCGGTAGCCTAGGGCCAGTGAGGTGCGGACTGGCTCTGGTCCGTTATGCAGCGAGGAGCGGAGTGTGAATATCTGGGGCTGGCTCGTCGTCTTGGGCGCCGTTGCGGCGTCAGTCGGATTTACCATCTACGGGATGGGCACGTCGACGTTGCAGCCAGATGACCAAATGCTGAACATCGGCAGAATCCTCATGATCGGTGGTGGCATCGCACTCGGGGTGGGATTTGTCGCCTACAAAGCGACCGAGCGTTCAGGGAGCAGGTAGACGGATCTCACCCGCCGCGCACGGCCAGGGGGTCCGCTGAATCACGATGTCCTCGTCCCGGTACCACCGCCGTCGCGCGTGACCGGCAAGATACATGGACCCGGTGACGAGAACGGTTGATCCCGCGGGTTTTGCGATCGACTCGGCGCGGCGTACCGCGGAATCTGGATCCGGCTCGACGTAAAGTTCACCCTGGAACCCGTCCGCTAGGACTACATCCGCGAGTTTGTCAGCCTCAAGCGACCGCCTACCGACGACGGCGGGCTCTGTCAGCACCATGGCCGATGCCGCCGGCCGCAGGGCAGAAACTACGGCTGCCGGATCCTTGGTGTCCAGGACTCCTAAGACGATGATGGGAAGCGGACCGCCACTCGAGATCCGGTTCGCTTCCTGAGCGAGGGAAGCGGCCTTGTCGGCGTTGTGCGCGCCGTCGATCCAGACCGTAGGAGCGGTCGCGCTTGGCATTTGCTCCAGGCGACCTGGAAGGCGTGTCGACAGGATTCCATCGAAGATTGCCGCATCAGGCACGTCAAATCCATTTTCACGGAGAACCGCGGCCACGACCGCGGCAACCTCGGCATTCCGCCGCCGAAACGCACCCTGGAGCATGGGAAGCAAACGTGGGGAGGCATCGACGGCACAAGTCCGCACAACCCGTGCACCGCGAGCATGTGCCTCACGTGCGATGACCGAGAGAGCCTCATCGGGAATGGCTCCGAGGACCACCGTGGCGCCCGGTTTGATAACACCTGCTTTGTGCCAAGCGATATCCTCAATCGAAGGGCCAAGCGTGACAACATGGTCTAGGCCAACGCTGGTGATCACGCTGACAATAGGATCGATGACGTTGGTCGCATCGAACCTGCCACCCGCCCCCACTTCGACGACGGCGATGTCGATGTCCCGCAGGGCGAACCACCAGTAACCCAGCACCGCCCACGCTTCCGCGTAGCTGATACCTAAGCCGGATTGATCGGGCGGGTAGACGCGGGACGCCTCGCCCAGCACCCGGCGGACCATCGCGTCGAATGACGCCGCGTCAATCAGGGATGACCCTATCTGCAGCTTCTCGGTCGCCACCTGCAAGTATGGTGAGGTGCGGAGTCCTACGCGGTAACCCGCCGCGGTAAGGATTGCCGCAACGTTGGCCGCGGTCGACCCTTTTCCAGACGTCCCCGTCACGTGCACCACGGGGTAGCAGAGCTGGGGGTCACCCAGACCGCGGAGCATCGTGCGGATTCGCACGAGCTTCGCTTTCGCGCGCTGCCGGCGGATTTCGTGAGAATGAGAGGCGAACTGCTCACCTCGAATGAGCGCGAGCAGCGATTTCGCCGCCCGCTCATAGGCCTCGATCTCTAGCGCGCGCGAACTGATGACGCTCACAGAAACTCCGCGCAGACCGAGTTGGCGATCAGCGCGCCGCGCGGTGTAAGACGGACGCTCCTTCCGTCGGCTTCGAGTAGACCAAGGTCGGTAAACTTTGCAATCTGCGGATCGAACTGGTTCTCGATCGAAATTCCGTGGCGCGCTTCGAATGCCGCTTTGGAAACACCATCGGTCAGCAACCGAAGTCCAAGCATCATCGTTTCGGCCATCGCGGTCGCACCGTCGATCTGCTCGACGTTCGTCACCGGTGACTCTCCTCGTTCGAGCAAAGCTGTATATCGTTTCGGCGATGGTTGATTCATCGTGCGCCGGCCCTTTGAGTGCCCGTGGGCGCCGGCACCGATGCCGGCGTATTCACCGTTGCGCCAGTAGACCGCGTTGTGTCTCGAAGCCGTTTCACTGGTCGCGGCCCAGTTCGCGATCTCATAGTGCAGCCAGCCGGCTCCTGTCAGCGTCGCCGCGGCGAGTTCGAAAAAGTCCGCCGCCGTGTCATTGTCGATAGGCGCCAGGATGCCGCGGTGGACAGCGTCGGCCATCGGAGTTCCCGGCTCGACAATCAATCCATAGAGCGAAAGGTGGTCGGGCGGAGAACTACCAATTTCGCCGGTCAGGACCTGGCTCAGGTCGGATCGCCATCGTTCTATCGTCTGGCCCGGCCAGCCGTAGATCAGATCGAGGCTGAGATTCTCGAATCCCGCGTTCCGCGCCGCGCGTACGGCGCTGTCGACCTGGTCCGCCTCGTGCAATCGGCCGAGTACGCGCAGCCCTCGCCGGTCCAATGTTTGCGCGCCGATGCTGAGGCGATTCACTCCAGCCGCGAGCAGCTCAGAGCAATAGCCCACATCGAGGTTATTGGGATTC
>JAHWJF010000207.1 GCA_019348515.1 Chloroflexota bacterium
AGGCGGATCCCGAGACGCCGCTGCTATATGTCCTCCGCAACGAGCTGAACCTCAACGCCGCCAAGTTCGGGTGCGGGCTAGCGCAGTGCGGCTCGTGCACTGTCCACGTCGACGGCGAGCCCGTTCGCTCCTGTGTCATCCCAGTCGGTGAAGTTGCCGGCGCGGAAATCATGACGCTGGAAGGCCTGGGCACATCGGAGGCTCCTCACCCCATCCAGCGGGCGTTCCTTGAAGAGCAAGCGGCCCAGTGCGGCTACTGCATCCCCGGCATGATGATGTCGGCCGCCGCCCTGCTCGCACAGAACAGCCAGCCAAATGACGCCGACATCCGCGAGGCACTCTCCGGCAACCTCTGCCGGTGTGGCACCCACGTCCGGATCCTGCGCGCGGTGCAACGCGCCGCCGGCACCCCGGCCTAGTCGAAAGGGAGGCACGCCATGGACTTGCAAGATCGTCAACTTACTCGTCGCCGGCTGCTGCAGGGGTCCGGCGGCCTGGTCATCACTTTCAGCCTCGCCGCGGCCTTTCGTCAGGCTGAAGTCTCCGGCCAGGAGGCTACGGCCACGGTCGCCCCGGAGCTTCCCGAGGCGAGCGTTACCCCCACCGTCGAGCCCGGTCTGGTAGCGACGCCGGAGAACCAGACACACCAGGACTTTCAGACACGCGACGTCACCGGCGACACCGTCGATTCCTGGCTGGAGATCGACGGCAGCGGCAACGTGACCGTCTATACCGGCAAGGTGGAGCTCGGCACCGGTCTCAAGACGGCGCTCACCCAGATCGTCGCCGAGGAGCTGGATGTTCCCTTCGCGCGCGTCACCATGATCATGGGCGATACCGCGCGGACGCCCAACCAGGGAGGAACCGTCGGTAGCAAGAGCATCCAGGTTGCGGGACCAGTCCTGCGGCAGGCCGCCGCCGAAGCTCGGCTGGTGCTCTTAACCCGGGCGTCCGAACAGCTCGGCGTGCCCGCCGACGACCTGCAGATTCGGGAAGGGGTCATCAGTGCGCTCGGTGATGACACCCTGACCGTCCCCATTGGCGAGTTGGTTGGCGAGCCGTTCAACCGTGAGGTGACCGGCGAAGCGCCCGAGAAACCACCATCCAGCTACACCCTGGTCGGCGAGCCGGTCCAGCGGGTCGACATCCCGCCGAAGCTGACCGGTGGCGAGGCCTACGTCCAGGACCTCCGCCTGGACGGGATGCTGCACGGCCGCGTCGTGCGTCCCTACGTCCGTACCATGGAGGGTGTCGGGGCAACGCTCGAGAGCTTTGACGACAGCGCCGCGCGGGATATGCCAGGCGTCGTTCAGATCGTCCGCAACGGGAATTTCATCGGCGTTGTCGCCGAGCGCGAGGAGCAGGCGATCAGGGCAGCTGACGCGATCCGAGAGACGGGGGCAACCTGGGCGCCGGGCGACGCTCTCCCACCGCAGGGGCAGATCTTCGACCTGTTGCGCGAAATGCCGGTCGCCGAGGACGAAGGCGGCGAGATTGTGCGCAACGGCGACGTCGAGGGAGCCCTGGCCGCTGCCGCCCAGACGATCGAGGCGACGTACCAATATCACTCCCAGGCACACGCCATGTTGGGACCGTCGTGCGCGGTGGCGGACGTGCGGCCCGACGGCGCGACGGTCTACTCGCAGTCCCAGAACGTGTTCAGCCTCGGCGCCACGCTGGCCGATCTGCTCGGTTTGCCAGAGGAGCAGGTCCACGTCATCTTCCGCGAAGGTGCGGGGTGCTATGGCCACAGTGGCTTCGACGATGCCGCGGCCGACGCGGCGATGCTCTCCCATGCCGTTGGCCGGCCCGTTCGCGTCCAGTGGATGCGGGCCGACGAGTTTGCCTGGGAACCAAAGAGCCCGCCGATGGTCATGGACCTCCGTGGTGGGCTCGATGATCAGGGCAACATCATTGCCTGGGATTACGAGGTCTGGACCGCGACGCATCTCACCCGCCCAGGCGGCCAGGCGTCGAGCGTGCTGCCAGGGCAATTGATGGACCCCCCGGCGGAGCAGTTCAACGTTCGCTACGGCGGCGGCGACCGCAATGCGCCGACGAACTACTCCTTCCCCAACAACCGCGTCACGGTCCACTGGGTGACCACGCCGCCATTGCGCCCGTCAGCCCTACGTAGCCTGGGCGGGCTGCCGAATGCCACCGCAAACGAGCTGTTCATCGACGAGCTGGCGGCGGCGGTCGGGGCCGACCCGGTCGAGTTCCGGCTGCGCCACCTATACGATCCGCAGGCGATCGATGTCATCCAGGGGGCCGCGGATGCCGCCGGGTGGGAGACGCGGCCCTCTGGCCCGGAGACAGCGGCGACAACCGCGACCGCCGGCCCACTCACGGGGCGCGGCATCGCCTTCGCCCGCTACGAGACCGAGTTCGCCTACGCGGCCGTGGTGGCCGAGGTCGAGGTCGATCCGAGCAACGGCAACGTGCGGGTCACACGGGTGGTCGTCGGCCATGACTGTGGCCTGATCATCAACCCGGACGGCCTGAACAATCAGATCGAGGGCAATGTGAACCAGGGGATCGGTCGCGCCTTGAAGGAGGAGGTGACCTGGGACGACCATCAGGTCACAAGCCTCGACTGGTCCGGGTACCGCATCCTGACCTTCGCCGAGGTGCCAGTCATTGAAACCGTGTTAATCGATCGCCCGGAGGAGCCGGCGCTGGGTGCGGGCGAGCCGGCGATCTGCCCGGTAGTCGCCGCGATTGGCAACGCCATCTTCGACGCCACCGGAGTCCGGCTGCGGACAATGCCGTTCACAAGCGAGCGGGTTCTCGCAGCACTGGAGGCTGGAAGAAGCTAGCGACGATCTGCCAGATCAACAGCAGGTGGAGCGCTCTCCAAGTTCGGAGAGCGCTTCGCGTTTCCCGCCTGTGTACGTTCTATCCCTGTCGCGTCTGCGCTCTTACAGTCCGGCTTTTCAACTCTGTCATATCGAAGGCCCCGGCAGATTGGCACTCGACTTGCGAGCCCGTATACAGCGAAGCGACGATTCAGGCCGCGTGACAAGGCATTGGACGGCGGCAAGTTAGCGCGAAGGAACCCTGGAACAAGGAGGCGGGCGATGGCGCAGGATCGATCGGCCACTGGGGTGCTGGTCGCCCCTGGTCGTCCTGCCGCGCCGCCTACGTCGACGTATCAGCGAAAGACGGGGCTCCAACGCTGGCTTGCTCGGCACTGGCTCGATGTGCTGCTCGTCACGCCGCTGGTCCTCTACATCCTCTTTTTCATGTTCGTCCCGCTTGCGCAGTCGGTCTACCTCAGCCTGGTTTCCGCAAGCGGGGGCGAACTGACCTTCGACAACTACCGCACTGTCGTCAACCGCAGCCAGTTCCAGGCCGCCTTCGTCAACACCCTCGGCATTACGGTTATGGGGGTGACGATGGAAATGGTGGCGGGCATCAGCATCGCGCTGATGCTCTCCCGCGAATTCGGCGGCCGGGGGATCTTCCGCTCGATCGTCCTCGTTCCGCTCGGCGTGCCGACGCTCGTCGCGGGCGCGGCCATGCTTTATTTCGTCGGCTTCAACGGTTACCTCAATGAGATCCTGCTCGACCTCGGCATCATCGACGTTCCGGTCTACTGGCAGCAGAGCGGGCCGCGCGGCATGTTCGCCATCGCGCTGGCCGACCTCTGGAAGGCGACGCCGCTGGTCGTCCTGATCCTCCTCGCCGGCCTCGAAAGTATCCCGGGAGATGTTTACGAGGCGGCAAACGTCGATGGTGCCAGCGGCTGGCGGCGCTTCTGGGACCACACCATCCCGCTCCTGATGCCCGCGATCACTATGGCCCTGATCCTGCGCGTTATCGACGCCTTCCGCATCTTCGACATCGCCCTCGTGCTGGCGGGACAGGCAATTCCGGTCATGAGCTCATTCGTCTACTTCGACTATCAGGCCGGCTCCATCAATACCGCCGCCGCCGCCGCGGTCATCCTGCTCCTCATGATTCTGGTCTTTGTCGTCGCCTACCTCCTGCTGGTGGCCCGGCGAACGGAAGACGTGCAATGAGCGCCACCGTCGCCCGCATTCCCGAGGACCGTCAGCCCACCGTCCCTCTGGCTGAACCGCAGCGTCGCCGGCCGTGGAGCGACCTCGGGTTCTGGATCTTCGCCATCATCATCGGCGCGCTCCTTCTCCTGCCGATCTACGTGCTCTTCAAAGTCTCCGTCAGCAGCCTGGCGGAGGCGACGGCCCCACGCCCGAGCTATCTCCCGCGCGAGATCACCTGGGAGAACTGGGAGCGTCTGCTCCGGTGGGAGATCATTGGTGACCCGCTCCGCCACAGCCTGACCGTTGCCTTCAGCACCGCCATCGTTGCCGTGCTCATTGCCGCCCCCGCCGCGTACGTCATCTCCCGTCTGCCACGGGGGATACGCTACACCGTTGTGCTGGGACTCCTCCTGACCCGGATGTTCCCCGAGGTCATCATCGCCACCCCGATCGCCGCCAACTTCTTCGCCTGGGGTTTGAACGACACCGACGTTGGTCTGACGCTGGCCCACCTCATCCGTGCCCTGCCGCTGGTCTCCTGGGTCCTGGTCGGCACCTTCGAGGTCATTCCGCGCGACCTCGAGGAGGCGAGCGCCGTCGATGGCAGCGGCCGCGTCGGCACCCTCCTCCGCGTCGTCCTGCCTCTGGCCGCGCCTGGGATCGCCGTCGCCGCGATCTTCGCCTGGCTCGACTCTTGGAACGACCTCCTTTACGCGATTTACCTGTTCCTGACCGAACAGACCCTGCCGCTGATTACCTACTACTACGCCAACCGCGGCACCGTCACCGATGTGGCGACCTTCTCGATCATCCTGACGATCCCCGTCCTGGTGCTGACCCTCTTCCTCCAGCGCTGGATTCGCAGCGGTTACCTGAGTGGCGCCGTCAAGGGCTAGGCCCCTCGGCACCTTCATCGCGCGATCGGATGTCCCGATGCGACGAACATGGTTTCTACGAAAGGAGACCCGATGATTCCCCGACACGATTCGACGCGGCGCATGGCCGATGAGCTGATGACCGCGTACCTCACGGGCCGGCTCGACCGCCGTGGGTTGCTGCGGCGAGCAGCAGCGCTTGGCGTCTCGATGCCTGCCCTGACCGCCGCCTTCTGGTCACGCCAGCCGGCGCGGGCCGCCCAGGAAGCGACACCCGTCGTCCAGCTCGGCAACTATGATGGTCGAACGCTGCGGATGTCGGTCGCTCTCGCCGAGGACGAGGCTCAGGTCTTCGAAGAGGTCATCATCGAGGGCTTCGGGCAGGCGACCGGCGGCCAGATCGAGTTGATCCGGATCGAGGCGATCGACGTCATCCGCACTCTGGAGGCCCAGGTCGGTTCCGGCCAGGTCGAGATCGATCTCCTCGCTCAGGACAACAACTCGCTCGCTCCGCTCGTTGCCGGGGAACTGGTCGAGGAGATCCCGGAGGCCGACCAGATTCTCCCGCCGGAGACGATCCAGGCGCTGCTCCCCGTCCTCTCGTTCGACAACACGTTCTACTTCCTGCCGGCACGCCCAAACGTCCAGATCACCTACTACAACTCACGCCGCTTTGAGGAGTACGGCCTGGAACCGCCCCAGACCTGGGAGGAGTTGCTGGCGGTGGGCCAGGCGATCCAAGAGCAGGCCGGAGTTGGCCTGCTCTCGATCCAGGGCGTCCCCGGCGGCGCCGTCGGCGTGACCGTCACTCAGTTCCTCTGGCAGGCCGGCGCCGAACCGCTGGAGCTCGATTCGGAGGCTGCGGTCACAGCTTTCCAGTTCATGCAGGATCTGCGACCGTACCTGACGCCGCAGTACCCAACCGCGACCTTCGACACCACCAACACTTACCTCCTCAACGAGAGTGTGATCCTGGCCCAGAACTGGCCATTTGGGGTTAACGTCATCGTCCAGGAGGGAGGCAAGGAGGAGATCCTCACGTACGAGGGCTGGAGCGGCCCGGTCGCCAACGTTCTCGTCCTCGGCGGCGACGTCTTCGGCATCGTACGGGGCACGCCCAACCGCGATATGGCTCTCGACTTCTTCCGTTACTTCACCTCGCGCGAGGTCCAGGAGACGCTCACCTCGCGCCTCGGCTGGCCGGCCATGCGAACCGACGCCTTCGGCGCCGTCGAGGAGTGGCAAGAGCCGTATTTCGAGTCGATCCTGAACGCGCTGCAGCACGCCCGGGCTCGGCCGAACGTGACCTACTGGCTGCAGGTCGAGCAGATCCTAACCAATGCTTTCAACGACATCGTGACCAATGGCCAGGAGGTCCAGCCAACCCTCCTGCGCTACCAGCAGGAGATCGACGCGCTCACCGACGGCGCGTAGGCAGCCCCTGGGGAGATCATGGTGATTGCCATGATCTCCCCTAAATAGTCGGAGCGCGCCCCGACCCGCCCAAAGCTCGCGAAGACGGCGCAGATCCGGGTGTCCCTTCTAGTCGCAGGCCGCCCGCTCCAGGATTCGTCACGCTC
>JAHWJF010000208.1 GCA_019348515.1 Chloroflexota bacterium
GGCTCCAGCACGACCGAGGTCTCGGCGTCGGTCTCCATCTTCAGATAGGTCGAGCCGGGAACCAGGTTGAGGTACTGGCTGAAACCACCCTGGAAATCGGGCGGCATGTCCTTCAGTGGCCGGAAGCCGTAGCCGCGCCGCTTCAGGCAGAGCGTCGGTTGCTGGTGGACGACACAGTAGAGACACTGCCGGCACGACATCCCCGGTTGGATGTAGACGCGGTCTCCCGCCGCCAGGGGGCGTCCGGTGCTGTCCTCACGGATGTTCGCGCCAAGCCGCTCGACGACGCCGACGGTCTCGTGTCCGAGCACGATGGGAAAGGTGACCCCGGGCAGGCCGCCGCGATAGACGTAGGCATCGGTACCGCAGATGCCGCAGAGCTCCTGCCGCACCAGAAGCCCATTCGGATCCGGATCAGGAACTTCGGCCTCCGCGACGACGAACCTGCCATCGGGACCGTCGAGTATGGCCGATTTCCCACGCATCGTTGCCCACCTCAGTCAAAACCGCGCTCGGCCGAGCAAGAGCCCAGGTGAGCCCATGGTACGGTTTCTCGCGCACATAGGCGTGTCAGTATCGGGTGACAAATGGGCACTCGCGCGATGAATGGCCATCGCAAGTGTACGGTTTTCATGAGCAGCGGTACACGACGCCGTTATGGGTCGACGGCGCTGATCTGGCTGTCGGCGCTTGCCTTTCTTCTCGGCAACGGTCCGGTTGCGCTGGCTGACATCGAGCTGGGCCACGAAGGGCGGGTTGGCCGCCACCGGCTCGCCGACATCCACGATTCCCCGGGCGCGGTGTGCGATGTCGTCCTGCCGGGCCGCGATTCGCTTGGCGAAACATGGTTGCGGGTCAACCCGCCAATCATGTTCGCGCGCAATCGCACGGCCGGCACCGACGAGCAGTTTGTCAGTTGGCGAGCGAGTGTCCGGGCGTTGAACGAAGACACCGGAGCCTGGCACGTGGTGCGCCGGAGCGGGATGCCCCGGGCCCTGGCGAGCGATCAGCTTGCCAGCTATTTCAATGGTGAAGGGTGGCTGGCGGAGTTCCCGCTCTCACGCGCGACCTACTCCGTCTCCGTTGAGATGATCTGGTACGACCCACACGATCCGCACCGGGTAGAGGGCCGTGCAAAGCACGAGATCGAGCACTTCACCATGGTGCTACGGTACAACGGCGAGACAACGCGCGGCCGAACATCGTCCGTCTGCCGCGCTCCTCGGTAACCACCTCTCCTGGACGCGCCGATCCCGGAGAGGAGTGGCACGCCGATTGCGACCCGAGGCCGCCGGGCGCTAGGCGTTGACTTTTGCAGACAGGGATTACGGTATGCCACGGCCTCTCGCCGAGCAAGTCGTCGTTATCACCGGAGCATCCTCTGGGATCGGGCGGGAGACCGCGCACCAGCTGGCAAGCCATGGCGCATCGCTCGTGCTCGTCGCGAGGAACGAGGTGGCGTTGCGGGAGACGGCGGCAGAGGTCGAAGCGCTGGGGGGCCGCGCCCTGGTAGCGGCAGCCGACGTCGCCATTCCTGATCAGATACAGCGGGTGGCGGAGCAAGCAGCCACGCATTTCGGACGAATCGACACCTGGATCAACGGCGCGAGCGTGGCGACGTACGGCACCGTCGATCAGACGACGATCGAGGAGATGCGCCGCATCATCGACGTCAATTTGCTCGGGGTGATCTATGGGACCAAAGCGGCGCTGCCCTTTCTCCGCCAATCGGGAGGCACGCTGATCAACATCTCGTCCGTGACAGGGGTGCGCGGCATTCCACTCCTGGCCGCGTACAGCGCGGCAAAGCATGGCATAGTTGGGTTCGCTGAAGCGCTCCGTCTGGAGCTCGATCATGACCGGTCCGGTGTCTCTGTCACGACCATCCTTCCCTATGGCATCAACACCCCCTTCTTCAACCATGCCCGCTCCAAGCTCGGGGTGCTGCCACGTGCGACGCCCCCGGCATACGACCCGTCTGCTGTGGCGGAGGCGATCCTCTGGGCGGCCGAGCATCCTACGCGGGAGATCGTCGTCGGTGGGGTGGGCAAGGGCGTGGTGCTCATGCAGCGCCTGAGCCCAGCTCTCCTCGACCGGCTGATGATGGTTGGGGGATTAGTCTTCAAAATGCAGCAGTCTACCCGGCCCGATGATGGCGTCGACAATCTCTTCGCGCCAGGAGCGGGGCACTACACCGTCCGCGGAGAGTTCGGCGGGCTTACCCTCCCGGGTAACAGCTACACCCGGACGTTCGAGTTCCACCCGGTGCGGCAACGGTTGGCCGCCGCCGGAATCCTCCTGGCACTGGCCGCATTCATCCGGCGCGTTGGCAGGGGGGCGCCTTCGGCTTAGGGGGAGAAGGGGGCGCTTCGCTGAGGGGGGAAGAGGATTCCTCGTGGCTCCTCAACTCCCCGCTCCCGACTATGCTCTTTCTTGCCGACTTGCCGACTTGCCGTCTCGAGGGCTAACCATGACCGATCTGCGCGAATATGCCGCCGCTGTTGAGACCGAGTGGCCGGACGACGCGGACGATCTGCTGCGCCGGCATCAGGAGAGTCTGTTCCCGAGCGTCGGGCTCTTCTACGACGAGCCGATCGAGCTGCGGCGCGGCGAGCGGCAGTATGTCTACGACGGTGCGGGCAACCAGTACCTCGACTTCTTCGGCGGCATCGCCACCGTCTCCTCCGGCCACGCCATCCCGGAGATCAACGACCCGATCAAGGAGCAGCTCGACCGCATTATTCATTCCAGTACGCTCTTCCTGATCCGCTCCCAGATTGAGCTGGCCGAGCGCCTGCGGGCGATGACCCCGCCACGGTTGAACAAGGTCTTTTTCACCAACAGCGGCACCGAGGCTAACGAGGCCGCGTTTCTCATCACCACCCTCAATCGGCAGTCGAACGAGCTGATCGCGCTCCGTCACTCCTATCATGGCCGCTCCTTCGCCACGATCAATGCCTCCGGCCAAACGCCTTGGCGCTCCAGCACGCTCTCGCCGCTGCATGTCCATTACGTCGGCAATCCGTATTGCTACCGCTGCCCGTGGGAGAAGACATACCCGGAGTGTGGACTGCTCTGCGCCCGCGACGTCGAAGCGATGATCCGCACGACCACTAGCGGTCAGCCGGCGGCCTTCGTTGCCGAACCGGTGCAGGGCGTAGGCGGGTTCATCACCCCGCCGCCGGAGTATTTCATTCGGGTCAAGGAGATCCTCGATCGCTACGGTATCCCCTTTATCAGCGACGAGGTACAGACCGCCTGGGGTCGCCTCGGTGTCGCTGACTGGGGGTTTCAGGCATATGGCGTCGAGCCGGACGTGGTCGTCTTTGCCAAGGGGCTAGCCAATGGCGTTCCCATCGGCGGGGTGATCGCTACCGACGAGCTGGCGGGGGCGATCCGGTCCCTCTCGTTATCGACCTTTGGCGGGAACCCGGTGGCGACAACCGCCGCCATGGCGAATCTCAACTACATCGCCACCCACAATCTGCGCGAGAACGCGCGGCGGGTTGGGGGCTACCTCATGGGGCGGCTGCGGGAGCTCGCCGAGCGGCATCCGGTCATTGGCGATGTGCGGGGAATGGGGTTGATGGTCGCCGTCGAGCTGGTTCGCGACCGGGCGACGAAGGAGCCGGCCCCGGACGTGCTCGGCCGCGTGCAAAACGAGGCGAAGCGACGCGGGCTGATCATCGGTCGCGGTGGACTGCACGCCAACGTGATCCGCATCTGCCCGCCCCTGATCGTCGGCGAGCGCGATGTCGACGACGCCATCCGTATCCTCGATGACGCCTTCACCGTGGCCACGTCCGCGCTCTGAGCCCCGACACGACACAGGTGTCATCCTGAGCCCGTAGGCGAAGGATCTCGTGCTTGAACAACTCTGTCCATGAGCCGAGATCCTTCGCAAGCTTAGAATCACACGCTCTCCATGTCGCGGTACTCAGGATGAGACGCCTTTCGTGACTCGGTTCATCATCGCGAAATGACCCGTCCAAAAGCGGCGATAGGCCGGTAAACTCTGCGTGGAGAGACCGACCGTCACGATATCGGGTGGGGAGAGCGGGGCTGATGCTGGCTGTGTTGCAGGAATCGTTCTGGGAACGCCTGGCTGGGGTCGTCTCCTTGAAGCGCCCGGTCTACGAGGCGATCCAGCGCGATTCCGAGGCAACTGGACAATCTTGGTGGATCGTCGTGCTCCTCGGCCTGGCCAACGGAATCGCCTGGATAGTTACCCCGATTGTTGCCGTGCTACCTGGAATGACGGACGAAATGGCTAGGGATGTCGCTGCGCTGGCAGCCGCGTTCACGTTCGACACGACCGAGCGTCAGATCATGGCGCTGGTCGTCGCCATCCTTCTCACGATCCTGAGCTGGTATCTGTCGTCGTGGCTGCTGCGCGAGATCGGGAACCGGGTGGCGGGCAAGGGGGGACGGCAGGTCACTACGGCTGAGATGCGGAGGCTAGTTGCCTGGGGCTACTCGCCGACTTTAGCGTCGTTCCTAGTGCCGATCCCGGTCGTCGGCTCGCTACTGGCCACCCTGGGTGCCCTGTGGGCGTTCGTCACCGGTGTGATGGCGGTGCGCACCGCGTTCGGCGTCGGCGTCTGGAAGGCGATCGGCATCGAGATCGCCGCGTTCCTCTTTATGTTGGTGCTTGTCGTAGTCTTGGCGGTCGTGCTAAGCACCATAATAATCGCGCTGTCGCTCGCCTGAGCGGCGGTGCCCAGAACAGGGAGGTCAGCAATGCAACCAACACCATACAGTTCGAGCCGATCGACCTCGTACGCCGATCGTCTCCGCGGCGCGCTCATGCTCGACGCGGGCACCTACCACGACGTCGAGCAGGACACTAACGCCAACGGGCAAGCCGCGTTAACGATCGTGCTTGCCGCACTGGCCACGGGCATAGGCGCGATCGTCGGTCAGGACTGGCTGCAGGATACGATCGGCGTCATCCTCTCCTCCGTCCTGCAGTGGATCGTCTTCTCGTTTGTCGCCTACTTCGTCGGAGCCAGCCTCTTCTCCACGGGACAGACATCGGTCACGCCCGGGCAGGTGTTGCGCACGATCGGCTTCGCGCACGCGCCGAAACTCTTCGCGGTGCTGGGGATCATCCCCATCCTGGGCTGGATCGTCGGGCTGGTCGTCTTCTTCTGGTTCCTGGCTGCGGCGATCGTGGCGCTGCGTGAGGCGTTCGAGTTCGATACCGGCCGGGCAATCGGCACCGGCCTGGTCGCGCTGATCGGTATCCTCATCGTCGACATCGTCTTGAGCATCGTCTTCGGGATCGGCTCAGCCCTGTTCGGCGGGTTGTCGTCACTTGCCCGGGCTGCTTTCTAGGGTGATGGGGTGATAGGGTGATAGGGAGTACGACGGTCGGCGTCCTATCACCCTATCACCGTGAGCGAAGCGAACAATCACCCTAACACCCATCACCCACGTCCCCTGGCATGCCGGGTGCGTCTCCCGCCGCGAAAGGAGGGGGGACGATGACCATTACCAATACTCTCACGCTCAACGAAACGTCGACGGCTGCCGCAACGAATGAGGGCTCGATCTTTTTCATCGGCAACGCCACGGTGCTGCTTCGCGTTGCCGGCTTCACGATCCTCACCGATCCGACGTTCATCCACAAGCACGAGCAGACCTGGCTCGGGGGCGGTCTCCACACCACCCGCCTGACCGATCCGGCGATCGAGCTGGCCGATCTGCCACCACTCGACCTCGTGCTTCTCTCGCATTTCCACGGCGATCATTTCGATCAAGTGGCCGAGCGTGATCTCGGCCGCACGCTGCCGATTGTGACGACTCCTCAATCAGCGCAGGATCTGGAGGAGCGAGGGTTCACCAATTGCCGTCCGCTGGACGTTTGGGAGTCCCTGGATGTGAAGAAGGGGCCTGCGCGGCTGCGCATCACCGCGACCCCAGCCCGCCATGGCCCGCCGCTGGTCGATCTCGTCCTGCCCGACGTGATGGGCAGCGTGCTCGACGTCAGGACAGCGACCGGCGACGCGACGAGGATCTATATCACCGGCGATACCCTCGTTATCGACGAGTTGCAGGAGATTCCGCGGCGCTTCCCAGATATCGACATTGCCCTGCTCCATCTGGGCGGCACACGGGTGCTGGGGGTCCTGGTCAGCATGGATGCGAAACAGGGGGTGGAGGCGATGCGGATCGTCGATCCCGCCCTGGCCATCCCGATCCACTACAACGACTACGACGTCTTCACCTCACCGCTCTCGGACTTCCAGGAAGAGGTCCGCGCCGCAGGTCTCGAAAATCGCGTCCACTACCTGAGCCATGGTGAGACGTACACCTTCCAGCCGAGGGGGGCGCTACGCTGAGGGGGAAAGGGAGCGGGGTTCGTTTCTGCAGGCTCAACGCAACTTGACGTTGAACGTCGGCAGAGCGTGCGTTTTCAGGGTTGACAGGTCGAGATT
>JAHWJF010000209.1 GCA_019348515.1 Chloroflexota bacterium
GTTCTAGCAGTTCCTGCAAGAGCAGTTCGACTTCGCGACGCAAGTAGCCGAGGACCTGAACATGGCCCAGGGCTAGCACCGAACAGGAAAAGAGTGCGGCGGACGCGTAGGGGTGGAAACGGCCTCCCCTCCCGTCGGCCGCCCGATCAAGAGGCCAGAGTACCAACCAGGGCGCCGGTGCGCGGCATTCGGAGCGACAACGTGACACGTGCGGACGATCAAACGAATCTGGTGGTCGGCGTCGATATTGGCGGGACCTTCACCGACCTCGTTGTTGTTGACGAGGAGCGCGGGCGTATCTTCATCGGGAAGGAGTTGACGACATCAGACGACCCTGCTCGCGCCGTGCTGCATGGAATCAGCACGCTGTGCGCGCGGCACGGGCTGCGGTTAGAGGATCTTGCCCACGCGATCCACGCTACCACGCTTATCACCAACGCCATAATCGAACGCAAGGGGGCGAGGACTGGGCTGCTCACCACCGCTGGCTTCCGAGACGTGCTGGAAATTGGCCGGGAAGCGAAGTACGACCTGTACGACCTCTTCCTGACCATTCCCGCGTCGTTGATTCCCCGCAAATGGCGGGCCGAGGCGCCAGAGCGGATCGATATCGACGGCCGCGTGGTTGCGCCAATTGATCTGGAGGCGGTTGATGCGGCCGTAGACCGCCTGGTGGCCGATGGCTGCGAAGCGCTGGCCATCTCCTTCCTTCATGCGTATCGCAACGCCGCGCATGAGCAGGCCGCAGCTGAACGAATCCAGACGCGGCATCCATCACTCTACGTGAGCCTCTCCAGCGACGTGGCGCCCGAGATCCGGGAGTACGAACGCACCAACACGACTGCGGCGAACGCGTATGTGCGGCCGCTCATTGACCAATACCTGGGGCGTCTCCTCGAGGTGCTCGGCGACGACGGCTTCACCGGCAGCTTTTCCATGATGCTTTCCAATGGAGGGCTGACCTCGGTGCCAGACGCGCGCGCGCGTCCGATAGGCCTCCTGGAGTCGGGCCCTGCCGCTGGAGCGCTTGTCGCCGGTCACTTCGCCCAACTTACCGCCGAGCCACGTGTACTCGCGTTCGACATGGGCGGCACGACCGCCAAGGCCTGCCTCATCGAAGACGGCGCCCCGGCCACAACGTACCTCTTCGAGGCCGCCCGTGAACAGCGATTCAAGCGGGGCAGCGGCCTTCCCATCCGGACCGCTAGCGTCGAGTTGATCGAGATCGGGGCGGGAGGCGGCAGCCTGGCGCGAGTGAATGATCTGGGGTTGCTGAAGGTGGGACCAGAGAGCGCCGGCGCCATGCCAGGACCGGCCTGCTATGGGCGCGGCGGTACGACGCCGACCGTGACCGATGCCAACCTCGTGCTCGGCTACTACGACGCCGGTTCGTTTCTCGGTGGTGAAATGGCTCTGGATCTGCCGGCAGCGCAAGAGGCTCTGGGCGACCTCGCCGGGAAGTTGGGCATCGAGTTGGTGGACGCTGCCTGGGGAATTCACAACGTGGTCAACGAGCAGATGGCCAGCGCGGCCCGCATTCATGCAGCGGAAAAGGGACGCGACGTGCGGCAATACACGCTGCTAACGACGGGCGGTGCCGCTCCGTGCCACGGGCCGCGCATTGCCCAGAAGTTGCAAATGCGCCAAGTCGTCTGTCCGCCGAACGCCGGCGTAGCCAGTTCGTTTGGACTGCTCGTGGCGCCGCCCCGCGTCGACCTCGTCCGCTCCTCCCCCATGCGGCTCGCCGAGCTCGATTGGCCCGCAGTCGAACAGCTTTACGCCGAGATGGCAGCACAGGCGTTGAGCATCCTGGCCGAGGCCGGAGCCGCCCCGGAGGACGTGCGATTCGAGCGGACGGCAGATATGCGGTACGTGGGGCAGGGATTCGAGATCACCGTCGGCGTGCCCGCGGTGGTCGAGGGAACGGCCCCGGCAGACATACTCTCCCGCGCGTTTTCCGCGGCATACCAGGAGAGTTTCGCCCGGATCATCCCGGACACGCCTATCGAAGCGCTGACATGGCGTTTGCAGGCGCTGGGAAGCCAGACGTCCACCGCCATCATTGGGCAACAGAACCGTCAGGAGCGAAGCACCCAGGCGCCGGCACCTCGTGGTAGCCGGCCGGCCTTCTTCCCGGAATGGGGTGAATACCGTCCCACTCCCGTGTTCGATCGCTATCACCTCGGTCCAGGATTTGCCGGCTCTGGACCATCCATCATCGAGGAACGGGAATCGACGACCGTGATTCCCCCTGGCTTCCACTGGTGCATTGACGAGTTCAGCATGTTGAAACTGACCTGGGAGCACTGAGGAATGTCGCATCGATCATTTGATCCAATCACCTTGGAGGTCTTGTGGGGCCGCCTCATAGCCATCGTTGATGAGGCCGCGGTGACGCTGATCCGCACCTCGTTCTCCACCGTGGTCCGGGAGTCGTTCGATTTCTCGTGCGTGCTGACCGATAGCCGCGGGAATTCCCTGGCCCAGGCAACCTTGAGCATTCCGTCGTTCATTGGCACGCTGCCGCAGACCGTTAAACATTTCCTGCGCTTCTTCCCTGAGGATACGCTGCGGCCCGGCGACGTACTGATCACCAACGACATGTGGCTCGGCACGGGCCACCTGCCGGACGTCAATGTGGCCAAACCGATCTTTCGGGACGGCAAGCTGATCGCCTGGGCAGCGAGCGTGGCGCACGCTCCGGACATCGGCGGCAAGATTCGCTCTCCCGATCCGCGAGACGTCTTCGAAGAGGGTTTGCAGATCCCGCCGATGAAGCTCAGCGACGGCGGGAAGGTCGACGAGGTGCTGCTCAAACTGATCCGCGCCAATGTGCGCGTTCCCGATCAGGTGGTCGGCGATCTGTGGGCCCAGTTAGCTGCCCTCGACGTCTCAGAGCAACGACTTCTCGGAATGATGGAGGAGTACGGGCTGGACGAGGTGGACGACCTGGCGGCGGCGATCCAGGGAGTCTCCGAATCCGCGATGCGCGCGGCCATCTCGGCACTGCCGGACGGCGACTATGTGCATGAGTTGCAAACCGACGGTCTGGCCGTGCCCATCACGCTGCGCCTCAAGCTCACTGTTCGGGGTGACCAGATTCACTGTGACTTCACGGGGAGCAGCGACCAGGTCGACCGGGCGCTGAATGTCGTCCCTGCCTATCGGGACGCCTTCACCATGTACGCCGTCAAGTGCGCGCTCTCTCCCCATGTTCCCAACAACGAAGGGGCGTTTCGGCCAATCACGCTCGACGCACCGGAAGGCTCGATCCTCAACCCCCGTTTCCCGGCCGCGGGTGGCTGCCGAGTGCTGGTGGGCCACTACTTGCCGACCCTCGTCTTCACCGCATTGAGCAACGTTATCCCGGACCAAGTCATGGCTGCCACCGGCTCGCCGGTCTGGTGTGTCAACGTCGGCGGGCTCACCGAAAAGGGCCGCCGGGTCTCGACCATGTTCTTCGTGAACGGTGGAACCGGCGCCGCCCAGTCGCGTGATGGCTATACCTGTTTGAGCTTCCCCAGCAACGTCTCCAACACCCCGGTTGAGATCATGGAAAGCAACGCCCCGTGGACTGTCGAGTCCAAGGCACTCGTACCCGATTCCGGCGGTCCTGGCCGCCATCGCGGGGGACTTGGTCAAAGCCTGAAGCTGCGCATCGTGTCGCCCGGTACGGTCTCCGTCTCGTTCCTGGCCGAGCGCACGCGCTTTCCCGCTCCGGGCCTGTTTGGTGGGGGCGAAGGTGGAGCCGGCGCCGTGATCCTCAATGGCCAACTCATCGATCCGAAGGTGACACACATTGTCGAGTCCGGCGATCTGCTCGAGCTCCGCACCCCCGGCGGAGGGGGCGTGGGCAAGCCCAACGAGCGCTGCCAGGCTGCTTTGCAGCGGGATATCGAGCAGGGCTACGTCACGGTTTCTGACGCACGGAAGCGCTACGGCGCCAACGTCTAGCCGCAGACTGAAGTCACGGGGCTTCTGGGGAACAGAGGGAGAAGGGATTCCATGACATATCTGGCAGCTCTGCCGAACGCGCGCCGGGTGCTCGAACATTCGGGCAGTCTGCAGGCTGGCGAGCGCGTCGTCATCGTCACCGATTACGAGAAGATCACGCTGGCCGAGATTGTCGCCGGTGCAGCTCGCACGATCACCGGCGAGGTCAATCTCCTGGTCATGGTGCCGCGGGAACTCGACGGGGAAGAGCCGCCCGAGGCTATTGGCGCTGCCATGCGGCACGCGGACCTCGTGGTTTCGCTCGTCGCGCGTTCGATCACGCATACCTCCGCGGTCATGGGAGCCCTTGAAACCGGTGCGCGGGCCCTGATGCTGACGGCCTTTACGGAGGCCATGCTGCTGGGTGGGGGCATTGAGTACGACTTTCGGGCACACCGTCCATTTTGTCGACGGGTGGCCGATCTGCTTGCCGGGGCCAACACGGCCCGCCTGACAACCCCGGCCGGGACGGATCTGCGCATGGACCTCACCGGGAGGCCGGGCAACGCGCACGCCGGGTACATTGACGGGCCAGGACAGTTGACGACGGTCCCCAACGTCGAAGCGTCCACGTCGCCAGTCGAAGGCACCTCACGTGGGACGATTGTCGGTGACGCCAGCATTCCCTATTACGACATCGGCCTCCTCACCGAGCCGGTGCGGATGCTGGTCGAGGACGGCCGCGTGACATCGATCAGTGGGGGGCGGCAGGCGGAGCAAATCGCCCGGCAAATGGCCGAGCAGCACGATCCGAACGTCTACAACATCGCCCAGCTCTCTTTTGGCCTGAATCCTCTCTGCCGCATGCAGGGGGTCATGCTGGAGGACGAGGGCGTTTACGGCACCTCTCACATTGGTATTGGCACCAGCAGCCTGCTGGGAGGCACAGTGAAGGCCAAGATGCATTTCGACGTAATCATGTGGCATCCCACGCTCGAGCTCGATGGCGAAGTCGTGTTGCGCGATGGTCAATGGCTGATCGGCGCGGACATCGTCGCCAACGCGATCAGCGGATGACCGGCATGGCAAACGAGCGCGATAAGCACGAACCATCGTTGGCGGTCCAGCGAATCGCCAGCATCTCTCGCCGGCCCGCGGTGCGACCGGGCCCCGATGTCATCTCACTCTCCTCTGGTGATCCGAACTTCGAGACACCTGCCTACATTCGGCAGGCGCTGATTGACGCCATCACCGAGGGGTACACGCACTACACAGACAATCAGGGGGATCCCCAGTTGCGGGCCGCGCTGGCGGCGCAGCTCTCAGCCGGTGGGCAGTCCTGGACCCCTGCCGAGGTGGTTGTCACACACGGGGGGAGTGGCGCGGTGGCCGCCTCGGTGATCTCTACGATCAACCCAGGGGACCGCGTGCTCTTACCCGAGCCGACCTACTCGCTCTATGCGGATCTGGTCCGGTTTGTTGATGCCGAGCCGATCTTCGTGCAACAGACGGCCGATTTTCACCTGGATCTCGACGCGCTGGCCGCGGTCGCCCCGGGAGCCAGCATGATCATGCTCTGTCACCCTAACAATCCGACAGGCGTGGTGTACAGCCGTAGCGAGCTGGAGGCGCTGGCCGCGCTTGCGGAAGCGCACGATCTGCTCGTGCTGGCTGATGAGGCGTACGATCACATTGTCTATCCGGGGGTTGCGTTTGTCTCCACGCTTACCATCCCCGCCCTGAGACCCAGGTTGCTGTACTGTCAGACGTTCTCCAAAACGTATGCCATGACCGGCTGGCGGATTGGCTATCTGGCGGCGCCGGAACCAATAGTCAAGGCAGCAGCGCGCATCCACCGCACCTTCAATGGCACCATGAACGCGGCCGTCCAGCGTGCCGCGCTGGCGGCGGTGACCACACCGAGCGACGGTCCGGCACTGCGTTGCGCGGAATTCGATCGTCGTCGTCAACTGGCGCTTGACATCCTGGCCGGCGTCGAAGGGATTTCGGTGAATGCCCCGGACGGCGCGTTCTACCTGTTTGTGAAATCCCTCGATGGCTTGTCGTCGCACGAGATGCTCATGGCCGCTGATGAGTTTGGAGTGGCGATCCGCGCCGGGAACGAATATGGCCCGAGCGGCGAGGGGTTCGTACGGATCGCCTTCTCATCATCGGTCCAGGAGGTGCAAGAGGGAGTGACTCGGCTCGGTCACATGTTCCGCACGATGGGGGGCTCGAGGCATCGGCAAACGCTGTAGGCGCAGCAACGTCACTGCAATCGACGGTCGCAGTCAGAAACCCCGTTGCTGATAGACAAACCATGAGGGCAGGATTTCTGCGGACCTCGCAAAACTGAGAAACACGTTGTCAAGGGTCCACTTCTGTCTAACGAAGCACCATTAGAGTTGTGAGCGCGCCTCGCAACACGTCTCATACGGAATCCGGGTGTAGACTAGGGGAATGGCACGACGACTCCGGATTCCCCCG
>JAHWJF010000210.1 GCA_019348515.1 Chloroflexota bacterium
GTGACTCGGCGAACCGGATCGCTTCCTTCTCGAGCAGTGCCATTGCGCCCTCCTTCTTGTCGACGGCTTTCGTCGTTGTGGAGCGCGCGGCATCAGCGAGGGGTCAACCGTCGGGCGAAGCTCGAGCGAGCACTCATGAGCGCGCAGCGTGCGGTTGATGCCGGAGCGGCCGGTGCTAGAAGAAATGCCGCCGTCGGCCGGGAGGCTGTGGAAGTTCGGTTAGGTGGCGGTCACCATTAGGACTGGCGCGTCAAATCTGATTCAACGTGCAGACCAGGAGTCCACTTTTTCTCTCAGGGCCTGTTCTCTGGCCGTTCGCAGGCAGACATTTGTGACTGGCGCTGTGATGGGCTAGCCGTGCTCATCGCGCGGAGAAATACTTGCTTCCTACTCGAGGAGGTTGAAAAGAGCCCACACAAGAAGCGCCGCCGACGTTGCAAGAAGCATCCCAGACCGCAGGCCCTTCCGCTGGAAGTCTCGCTGCTCTTCTTCGATCACCGTTCGAATGCGATCCTGGATAGTCCGGTTGAGTTCCTCAAGGGGATCACCGAGTGATTGCCCGCGGCTTATGAGGTCGCGCACGTCATTGGGTGAACGCAGGAGAGGACTGGACGCCTTCTTACCCAGAGCATGCATTGCCGCAGCATTCCGCACCTGGAAACAAGCCCAATGAGCGGCCTGCATCCATCCGCTATTTCTCTGCAGGTTCAAGCGGCGGCCAAGTTCGAGCAGAGTGGTCAGGACGTCGGCTTGGTTGGCCAATTCGGCGTCCAGGTGTGGCCGTAGACGATTGACGTCGCGCTCCCAAAAGCCGACCACCTCATCAAGTGAACTGTCCTCGTCCCAACGGGCACGGATGATCTGTTCTTGCCGCTCCGCAACTGCCAGCCTGAGCTTCTCTGCCGCGTCGCGCCTAGCTTTATCAAGCGGCTCCTTGTTCTTTTTCTGGTACGACAGCAGTCCGAGAGCGAACGTCGCCACAGCAAGAGCAATCGATATCGCCGCCCCTTCATCCACGAGTGAAACCGTAGCGGACGTCTCGACAACGTGGATCTAAATACGACGCGCCTACGTTACTGACCAGCGCGTCCCCTAGAGTCGCGTTCGTTGTTGGCTTCTATCCCTCCTTGGACCCTGGGCAATCCATCCACCCTACGAATCTGGAGGGAGCGATCCTAACGGGACTGGCCTCATCAACAAGGCAGGGTTCCACGAGCGAAGACGTTAGCTCTCTATGTCCTCGTCGTGGCAGGGCGAGATCGGTTTCGTTCGCGTATCACGGAGTCCGTCAGAACAGGCTCGCTTACGGTTCGCGTCGTCCCGTTTGGCGCGACAGTCGTCGTGGATGTAGCGGTTGATTTCGTCCACGTACGACGCGTCCTCCGGGAGCGGAGGGAGCGGTTCGTGGCACCAGTAGCAGAACTCCGCCATCACGCCACCTCTTTCCGGATCGGCTGGGCGACGAACTGCTTGTGGTCGACCAGCGCGCCGATGAAGTCCCAGTAGTCGGCGTGCGAGTCGATCTCGTAGTCGAGCCCGAAACGGTGGTCACGAACGACGAGCCAGTGGCCCACGTCTCCACTGCCACCGATGTCCACGGCAGATACGTGCTCGTAGTCGTCGAGTGACGCGGCGAATCTGACCGCTTCCTTCTCGAGCAGTGCCATTGCGCCCCTCCTGTGGTCGACGGCTTTCGTCGTCTCGGAGCGCGCGGCATCAGCGGAGGGGTCAAGGGAACCGGCGAAGCCGGCGGCGAGGATAAGGAGCGAAGCGGTACCGGAGCCGCCTTGACCCCGAAGCGCCGGGCGCTAGACGAAAAGGAGAGCCGGCGACAGGGAGGGTCGGCCCACCGAAGGAGGCTCCTCAGTTCGCGGCCAAGATTATTGTTTTGCAATAAGGTCGCAATAGGTTAGATATAAGCATGACCGGGAGGGGCCCGGCAGGAAGGGATCAGCACATGAGGAAGATCGAGATCGACGACGAGGTGTTTCAGCGGCTCCAGCAGCTCGCCTCCCCCCTGGTCGATACGCCGAACAGCGTTATCCGTCGGGTCTTGGGGCTGGACGAGACCAGTGCCGAAGAGGTCGACGTCCGCACGCCCGGCGGGCGCCTCAAGAAGGGGCTTCTCATGCCCGGTGAGGAGTACGAACTCCCGATCCTCGAGGCGCTCGTGGAGCTCGGCGGCAGCGCCGCCACCAGTGACGTGATGGACGCCATCGAGCCCAAGATCAAGGACAAGCTCACCGAGTACGACCTTCAGCCGATGCGCGAGAACGGTCAGGTCATCAAGTGGAAGAACAGAGCGCAGTTCGCTCGTCTGCGCCTCGTTCGCTCGGGCGACCTCGCCGACAACTCTCCGCGAGGGTTCTGGGAGATCACGGATCAGGGACGGAAGCGCGTCGCGGGCTAGTACCTATCGTGTGACACCAAGAAGCCCGGCCATGGCCGGGCTTCTTGCTTTGCAGGCTAAGGAGCTAACCCGGCGGCCATCGCAGAACATCAATCCTTGCTTGCGATCGTGACGACCTTTGACAGCACCCACACAATCCGCGCGGTGGCAAGCCCCAATACGAAAACAAGAACAAGGGCAACATCCTCGAGGATGCGAGGCATCCTCTCGACGTCATCGAGAAACCCCAACAAAATGAATCCTGCGAGGTTCACCGCAGCAGCAAGAATCCCGGCCGTAAAGAACGCCTGAAGATGCTCCTTATTCGCGCCCACGAACGCCTTCTTCAAACGTGGACGCTCAGAATCCAACAGGCCAAGAAGAATCGAGATCGTCGCGATAAAGAACCCCAATAGGGACGCGGCTATGCCAGCCAGTGCAAGATGAAGTAAACGTCGATCACCCACCGAGATGTCTCGCAGGAACGTCACCGGATGTCCGGTGGGGACGCGTGTTACTGCCGCGACCACGACGATTCCTAGGATCCAATCGGCTCTAGGTCGTCCCAACCACCAGTTAATCAGCCTCTGCACCAAGGTCACTCATCCGCAAAGGAGGGTCGATTTGGGCGACTCTCGCAACAGCCGCGTTGATATCGTCCTCCAGTACGTCATAGGCATCCTGAATGGCATCAGCAGCTGATCGTGGACGCACCGCTCGCCCCGCATCCGATGTGAGCTCGACGTCTTGAACGAGGGTCAGGTGCTCGGCGATCAGGTCCAACCAGATCCGTTCCTGCGCATCAGCGTCGAAACCTTTCACCCGCAGCTTCTTAAATGCACCTAGTTGGGAGGACGTTGCGAATCCTTGGATGCGACGCAACCACGATGCCCCTGCGTGAGGTGTCGCGCTCCCTCTTAGCGAGAATTTCGCGTATAGGACCTTGCTCTCCGAGTTCTCGGCCATCTCTCGCAACGCACGCACGGTGTCAGAACCATCGTCCTCCAGCAGATATGCGCGATCCACTGGGATAGCAACATCGACGATGGATAGCTCCGTCATCCGTTCAAGAGCTTGGGCCACATCTCTGCGCAAGACCGGGACCAGGTCAACGTCCACGTCCCACCGGCCGCGTAGATACTGTGCGAGCCGTCGCACGTGAGGGCCGTCGAAGTTGTACAGGAGGCCCACCACGTTGCGCGGGAAGAAACGGTAGTGCGTCACCTCCGCAAGGTTCTGATCATCCGCCAGCTCTAGATCCGAGAAGCGCCCACCCTGTTCGATATAGGGAAGGCCCTCCCGCCGGATACGTGCCAGACCGATGTGCTGGGGGCTCCGTTCCTTGAATCCAGCTGCCATCAACCGCCAACCGTCGCGGGTTTCCCAAAGAGTTTCCTCCGCCTCAACAGACTTCAGGGCCCGCACGAGCTCGCCCGAAGGGAAGGTTCCGGCAAGAGGCGCTCCCGACCTCGGCTGGACCACCTGCCAAAACTGCACGGTGCGATCAACTGACATCTTTCCAACCTAACGGGAGGGAGTGACAGGGTGGGCGAGGATGCCGGCGGCCGCCGCAGGGCCGGGGAACCTATGGAACCCGGAACTGTCCGGACTCCAACCCAGACCTGATAGCCGCTGCGGTTTCCTCCGGCGACATCACGACGAATCAACAACGTGACGCTCGAACTCGCCGAGCAAAGAGAACTCTTCGTACATATGCAAGACGGGTCCCCGGTCCTTGAGACCCCCATCGCTGCGCTCGAGCGCACGCCGTAACGCCACCTCCCGTTGCGGTCGCAGGATCACGTAGTCGACACCTGTCCCAGACGCCGCCGCGACCTCGATGAAAGGGTCGAGGAACCAAGGACCCACTCCGCCATCGACGATCGTCTCGTACTCACCACTGACGTAGCGGGCAGCGGCTGACGCTATTGCGGAGATCACGACAGCGTTTTGATCGGCTGATGCTGGCAATCACGGCTCGACGTATCCCGGGCCGATGTAATGCCAGAAGTCGTCCCCCCGGATGTGGGCACCCTTTGTGATAGGTGGCAACTAAGAGAGCGGCGGCGGTCGTCTTCCCGGCCCCCGGCGGTCCTCCAATGATGTGAAGCGCGCGCATCCTGACCTCCTGTCTAGAAAAACCGATCCTCGTGGTCAGGGGCGCAGCTACATATCCTGAGATTACGCGAGAACGCCCCCGGACCGCCCGGGCGCGTCTCTGACGAAAGCAGCTACGCGGTTTGCCTCTCCTCGGCCGAGGACGGAACCGAAGGACCGTCCGAGGACGAACCCAAACCCTCTGCGGTGGAGTTGGCTACCTCTGCGGTAGGGAACTGAAGATCCGGTCCCACATGGGTGACCTGGATCTCGACGACCGTGCGCTTGTTGCCTTCGACCTCGAAGGTGCGCTGGACGAGCTTGCCGGCGACGAAGACCCGCATGCCCTCTTTGAGCGTTTGCGCTGCGGTCTCTGTCGAGCTACGACGGGTTCACAGCGTGATCACGAGGCTTGATCCCGTCAAACATGACTCAATCAACCATGTTCAATATCAGGACAAGAGCTGTAAGTCCGAAGCTGAGGCCCACGAGATAGGCAGAGCGTTTAATCAAGATGTACTGCTCGATGCAGCGCTTCCCGAGGCGCAGAACATGGTCTGCATTCGCAAGAACCAGGCCGTTTGAAGTCATGTTGGAGAGGTTCGACACGTACAACTCCGGGCTGTCAAAACGCGCGGTGCCCTTGATGGTTCGGACGGAACAGTCGTCGGGTGGAACTTTGGGTATCAAAGATCGAAGACACGTGAATATCGCCGTGAAGCCGAACAAGAAAGCAACACCAAGGAGGATGCGAAGACTAGGTTCAGCCAGCTCCTCAAATACCACCGTCCCGACGGCCAGCAGAATACTTGTCACGGTGATGATCGTTCGAACCTTGTCGTCATTCCTGTACATAAGCTCGTATCGCTTGTCTAAGAGATGATAGGTGAACTCCAATAAATGGACCGACGTCGCCATCCCCGCCCCCTCCTCACGCCGCGTAGCCAGATGATTGTCCAAAATATCGAAATACTGAAGAGTCAGGACGCGGTAATGAACAGAGGTTAGCGGCGTGCTGGCTCCGTGCTCTTCCCCGGGCGAGAGGTTTTACGTAGCGGTGGCAAAGCGAACTCGCTAATGGATTCTTGAGCGTCGTCCGTTTCGCCCTTCGACATCGCAAAGTGCGCTGGACGACCGTTGCCGGCCGCGAAGACGCGCATTCCCACTGCACGTGTTCGAGCCACTCGCTTCGCTCCCTGCCCTCGACGGCGGACACCGAAAACCAAATGCAAAGAGCCCCGCCACCTAATCTGCGCGATCGTCCGAAGGATGTCTCTCAAACATCTCGTTCCCCCTGGCCGAAAGGAAAACAAGCGTCCGGCATCGAAGCCTCAGCCTGGTCGTAAAGCGGAGCGGGTAGCGGACAAGGGGGCGAAGGATGACCGACGAGGTCGTGTTGGAAGGCGAGGGCACTGCCGAGGAGATGGAGGCACATCTCATCCAAGAGTTGAAGCAACGGGAGTGGTTGGCACCGGCGGCGATCGAGCTGATTGAACGAGAGCTAGAGCCCCCGGTGGACGGAAAAGGGCGCTATAGGGTGCGCATCAAGCCGCCTCGTACGGAGGCACGCGCAACGGCCACAGTTCGGTGGGATTGGCGCTAACAGCCGCCGGCTACCGGCGAGCGTCGTTGACGCCCACGATCCTGAATCGGCAACGAACGTCCAACATCCCACCCGCGCCACGCCGCCGCGGTCGCAGCGACCGGACAGACCGCAGTCAGACCTGGAGGTTGTCCTTCACGGCTTCAGCGAGCCGGTCAACGTTTCTCGCGGTTCTTGCCCGACCCCGACAAGGTGGTTGCTAATCGAGACTGACTAGCGTCGGCCTTTGCGCTTCTGATCGCCACGGTCGCCTTGGCCGGGAGGCACCTTGCGCTTCGCGGGTTGTTTTACGTCTCGGGACAGGGACCGGCCGACGT
>JAHWJF010000211.1:0-2862 GCA_019348515.1 Chloroflexota bacterium
GCTGTCCTCTTCGATTTGTTGGTGGGGGCCTCCGGAATCTACGCCGGCAGTTGGCTGGAAGCGGCCGGGGCCGTATACGCCGAGAACGAAGCACTGCGCTGGCTTGCGAATCTTGCCGGCTTCCCTCTAGAGGCCGGAGGAACCTTCCTTCCGGGCGGGACACTCGGCAACCTCTCAGCCCTGCATGCTGCCCGTCAAACCGCATTGGTGCAACGCGGGGGAGTGCGACCGGCACGATGGCAAATGGCCTGCTCGGCGGAGGCCCATTCATCGGTTGCGCAGGCAGCCCGGGTGCTAGATGTGGATTTGATCGACGTGCCGGTCGATGCCAATCACCGATTGTCAGGAACACATCTCCGAGCGGCACTCGACGCCAATGCAAACGACGGACTCTTCGCCGTCGTCGCCTCCGCTGGAGCGACGAACCTGGGAGTGATTGACGACCTTGCGGCTGTGGCGGCAGTGTGCCACGACCGCGGGATATGGCTGCACGTCGATGGCGCCTACGGGCTCGCGGCTCTGGCCGTGCCGAGTATGCGGTTGGCCTTTGCCGGCATCGAACTGGCGAACAGCTTCATCGTGGATCCGCATAAGTGGCTCTTCGCTCCATACGACTGCTGCGCATTGCTCTACCGCAATCCAGAGCGGGCCCGAGCGGCGCACAGCCAGTCAGCCTCCTACCTGGATGCCATCGCCGCGCGGAACGAGTGGAACCCGTCCGACTACGGGGTGCACTTGAGCCGGCGCGCCCGCGGGCTTCCCTTCTGGTTCTCGCTCGCCGTCCATGGAACCGATGCGTACGCTAAAGCGATCGAGACGACACTGGCCGTAACCCGGCACACCGCGGAGGAGATCCGCTCACGACCATACCTGGAGCTGCTTATCGAGCCGGAGCTGTCTGTCCTGGTGTTCCGTCGTCGTGGGTGGTCCGGGATGGACTACGACGCCTGGTCGGCGCGGCTGTTCGCTTCCGGCGTCGCATTCGTCATGCCCACGCTCGTCGAGGGCGAACCGGCGGCCCGCATCGTGATCCTCAACCCACGCACAACCTTTGCGGATATTGAGACCGTTCTCGATACCATGAGGTAGGCACGAGTTTAGGCGCGACCTCTACCAGCACTTCCGAGGTCGTGGATACCACGGAGCGGGCGACGGGCATCGAGAGCAACCCACCACGATCTCCTATCCTTTTCGAATTCGTCACTGGTTTACAGGAGTGCTCACCTTGACCGAACCCCAATCGACCGACGAGGAAGTAGACGACGTCGCTTCCACGACGGAGGCGCGTATCCACGAATTGCTCGCGGGGCCTGAAGGCGGTCAATCGCTCGTCTCCGTAGCCGCGGCGGAGTCACTGACCGGCGGCAACGTCGCCGCCCGCATTACCAGCATGTCCGGCTCCTCGAGCTACTTCCTTGGGAGCATCGTCGCCTACAGCAATGAGGCAAAAACGTCCCTCCTCGGCGTCTCGCAGGAAACCCTCGATACCCGGGGCGCCGTCAGCTCCGAGTGCGCCCGCGAGATGGCCACGGGCGCGAGGCGCGTGTTCGGCGCGGACCTCGCGGTGGCAACGACCGGTATCGCCGGACCGGGTGGCGCCACGGAGCGAAAGGCAGTCGGACTGGTCTACGTTGGGCTCGCCGGTCCTCAGGGCGTCACCTGTGAAGAATTTCACTTCCCGGGCGGCCGCGCCGTCGTTACGGACGCGGCAACCGAGGCTGCGCTGCTGATGCTGTTGCGAGGTCTGGAGCGCCGGCTTGGTACGGGATATCGATGATCGTTACCGCGAGGTCGCGCGGCTCGCCCGGCAGCGTATTAGATCTCGATCAGCTTGCGCGGTGCCTCGGGCGAGATGCGGCGGAGGCGCCCGTTGCTGACGACGTGCTCCTCCTCAACGACGTAGTTGCCGGTGGCGCCGAGGTAGGCCGGCTCGACGCAAAGCACCACGCCATCATCGAGTGGTGTGGGGTCATCCGGGTGCAGCGAGGGCGGCTCCGGCATGTACAGTCCGATGCCGTGACCAAAACGGCCGAAGCCCACGCGGCCGGGAGGCAGATCCAGCGCCGAACCGATCGCGCGGCCAAGACTGCTCGCGGTGGGGGCAGCATCGAGTGCCAATGCGGCATCGAGAGCAACTACGGCGCGAGCGTAGTCGTCATGCTGGGACGGCGTGGCAGCACCGGCGGTGTACATGCGACAGAAGTCGGCCCAGTACCCGTCGACCACGACGCCGCCGTCGACGAAGAGCACTTCGCCTGTCTGCCAACATCGCTCGGTCGGGTCGCCGAACAGACCGCGCTCCACACCGGCGACGACCATCGTGTAACCGAGACGATGCGCGCCGTGGCTGAAGCTCGCGGTGGCGAGGATGTTGTGGATCTCGCGCTCGCTCATCCCCGGTCTAAGCGCGGCGTGGAGGTCCGCAAAAGCGCGATCGAGAATGTCGCAGGCGCTGCGCATCCGCTCGATTTCCCAGGCGCTCTTGCGCAGGCGCGCCGCCCAGACTTGCCTGGACGCGTCGAATCGCCCGATGCTTGCCGGCAAGAGGTCGGCGATACGGGACGTCGGCGGGTGGACCGCGCCGAGCGCGTCGACGCCAATCCTCTGCGCATCACGCTCCCTCAGCACGGTGGCGAGTACCTCGCAAGCGTGGGGCGTGAACTGGATTGCCCCATCGGGGAGACCGCTGAGACCATCCGGTGATCGCAACTCGACGTACGGATGCACAATGACGCCCGGCACGCGACAGCGAACGGCGTCGGCCTCCGTCTCGGCACAGACGACGTCGAGTGTGCTGGGAGTGAGGACAGCGACGATTGGTCGGGAGTGGTTCGACCAAGTAGCGGTTGTGTAGCCGGTGAG
>JAHWJF010000211.1:2962-6383 GCA_019348515.1 Chloroflexota bacterium
CAGCGACGATTGGTCGGGAGTGGTTCGACCAAGTAGCGGTTGTGTAGCCGGTGAGGTAGGTAACGGCACCCTCGCGGGTCGCGACGAGCGCTTTGCCGCCAGCGTCTGCCAGACCGGCGCGCAGGATAGCGTGCCGACGCGTTAACTCCGCTCCGAGACCATCGGCGCTCGACAACTCGCTGCTCCTCGCACGCACATTGGTCATGTTTGCTACTAGCCACCTGTCGGCGCCGGGCATCCCTCCCCTTCACAGACGATCCGGCCCTCGATCTCTGGATCGAACGGCTCGCCTGGCAGGGACAATGGCGACTCCCCCGCGATGTACGCGGAAACGACCGACGCCAGGATGTCCCGTGAATCGGTGCGAGCCAGGATATCCGGGTAATTGTCGCCACCTGAAGCGGTAAAATCATTCGTCGCGATGGTGTAGGTCGCCGTCTCCGAGAGGTCCACCTCCTCCCCGGTACAGGTCCCGTCCGCTGCCTGCCGCACGGCGCCGGTGACGCGGTTGCCCACTGGGGCGCCGATGTCGTAGGTAAAGCAGAGTCCAGAGACCTGCGGGAACGCCCCCGAGGCTTCCGGCATCGCCCCGACACCCGCCTCGAGCATCGCCTTCAACTCTGCCCCGCTCACCTCCGCCGTCACCGCCACATTGCCGAAGGGCAAGACCGTCAGGACCTGGCCTTCGGTAATCGGATGCTCACCCACGTCGGTTGGACAAAACTCGCCGCCCTCGGGCGGGCAGGTCAAGTCAGCGCGAATTCCTCCAGAGTTGGTGATGGCGAAATCTGTTCCGTACGTGGCACGTAGCGCGTCGGCGACGATATTGCCGATCAGTGACTCGCAAGTGCGGCCGGTCTCCATGCCGCACGCGTCGGCACGCGGGATCGGTTGCACTGCCGACCCGATCACCCGGCTCAGCGATGGGGCCAGCTCAACCGACAGCTGCTCCAGCATGGCGTCGAGCGCCGGGTCCGGCGTGACGCCGATGTTCCATGGGCGGTGGTGGTCGGCCGTCCGGTAGACCAACTCGCCGCTCTCACTATCGACGACGAGTCGCACCCGGGTGAACATCACCCCCTTCGAGCGGTTCTCGACCAGCAGCGCGCCGTTCGGCCGGACCGCCGAGACTTGGACGTCCGTGTGGTCGCCGACAACAACGTCCACACCCTGGAGCTGGTCGGTTACTTCCACGACCGGCCCTGTCGGATCGGTGATCGTGCCGCCGGTGGCGCCCATGTGTCCCATAGCGATGACCACGTCGGCGCCTTGATCGCGCAGACGCGCCGCTTCGGCATTGATTGGCTCGACGGGATCGATGACCCGGTATGGGCCAAGCGCCCCGGGCCGCGTCAACTGCGGAATGTCCGGGTTGGAGAAGCCGATCAGCCCGACGCTGATGCCGTCGAGGTCGAACAGCAACGACGGCAAGAACGGCGGGTCGCCGGCGACAGGCATGGTGTCAGCGCGCGCCGGCACCAGATTGACCGAGAGATAGGGAAAGTCCGCTACCGGAGCCAGATTCTCGAACATATTGGCGGCCCCGGCGTCGAAGTTGTGGTTGCCGAGCGCATCAGCGCTGAAGCCCAGCGCGTTCATCGCCTCGATGGTTGGCAAATCACCGAAAACACTCGAGATCGGCGGCGTTGCCCCGACCGCGTCACCCGCCGTCACCAGCAACGCGGAGCCTCCTGCCTCGTTGCGAAAACGGTCGAACCAGGGAGCGAGAAACGCAACGCCTCCAACGTCGAACGAAGGGTTCTCGGCGCCCTCGGCGTCGATGGCATCGGCGGCAGCGCTCAGCGGCGGAAGCTGACCGTGGAAATCGCTGATATCGAGCAGAGTCACCTCGCTGAGCGTCGCACCGTTCGTCAAGAGGTCGAAGAGAATGCTGCCGCTCGCGTTGTACGGCCCGGGCACCTCAAGCAGGAAGGCGGCCGTCGGGGCGACGTCGATGCTCCGGACATCCACCGTTGCGCCGGAGGCAATGTCAGGTCCGGCAGCCAAGAAGAGCCCGGCGTTTACCGACCCATCACCGGGGAGATAGCCTCCCGTGGCGACTGGCGTCGCCTTAGGGACGGTGACTCCCTCGATCGCATCGTCGAACCGGTACGGCGGCGCCAAGGTGACCACGACGTCGCCCGTCCGGCTGGGATGCAGGACATCTGCCCCGACGACATCGCGGAGATCTTCTTTGCGGTAGACCTCGGCAATGACCGGCACACCTGAGTTGGCCTCGTCACGGAGTTGCTCAAAGGCCGCGATGACCGCGTCCCGGGTCGGCTCGTAGTCGTCCTCAGCCACCGATCCCGCCGGTTCCCGGCCATCGAGATTGATGTAAACGTGGCCCGTTCCACCCGACCAGCAGACCTTGACGGCCGGGCCTACAGCCAAACCCTCGGGATCCGGGGTGCCAGGCGGCGCACTCACCGGACCGGGTACACAGTTTTCGAGCTGCTCGGCCTCGGCGATGCCAGCGTCGACCAACACCTTTCCGGCGTTGACGGCGAGCCAGGAGGGCGCGAAGCCCGACGGTGAGACGACCAGCGTGGTCGCCTCGGAACCGAGTAGATCGCGACCGACGGCGAGAATCTCGTCGGCCATCGTGTAGCTGTCGCGGACGAACCCCTTCAATCGGTCAGTATCGACGGCGACGACTCCATCGCCATCTACGCTGTCGGCTGACGGCGTGGCGACGGCGCCAGCGGCACTGCGTACGGCGAGGAAACCGAGAAACTGGCGCGAAACGGCCTCCGGGAATGACGTGCTGAGCAGAAGCAGATCGGGTTGGACCCCGAGCTCTTCGACAATGAACCGCAGTGCGTCGACGGTCTGCCAGGAGGCGGTGATCCCTTGAGCGACAAACGTCGCCTCGTCGATGATCCCGGCTTGGAGCGGCGCGGGGTCGACGGTGATAGGAGCACCAACGGCGATGTTCAACGACTCCTCGAAACCTCCCGGCGCCACACACTCGGGCCGCTCCCCGCAATCGACCCATGATGCAGGGATGCGGCTCACCGCGGTGTAGTACAGGCGAAACGTGCTCAAATCCGGCGCGAGGTCGATCGTCTTCAGCCAGAATCCAGCCGCCTGACCTTCCTGCTCACCAGCCAATGCGACCGGCACGCCTGCCCAGGCACCTGCGGCAAGATCCGCGACCGATGCGGCAGCGTCCTTCTCGGGAGACACTAGCACCCGGTCGTAATTCGTCGCCGCGTCGTCGGTCGAGTCATAGATGTAGACCTCGAAGGCTCGATCCGGATTCGGGCCGGCGGGATCGAGAGAGCGGATCGTGAAGTCGGTCTCCTGAGCGGGGCTGAACGATTCCGGGGCCTCCGACCACCCCTCGGATGGACGAAGGTCGACGTGGTCGTAACCGACGTCGTGTCGTTGCGCGTTGTCGAGCGGATCGGAAAAATCG
>JAHWJF010000212.1 GCA_019348515.1 Chloroflexota bacterium
ATCCCCCCCTCTCCGGCTTGGCGGTGACACTCTCGGGGCACGACGGTGACGACGCCAAAGGCTATCAAGTGCGTGATGTGAAACTCGCCGTTGCACGCGCCAACCGGACGCCCTAGGCATGCACAGGAGGCGAACGTGGGTCACGACACAATCTGGCTTGATGTCACCGAGGCGGATACAACAAGCGAGTGGAGCGAGCGTCGACGATCGGACCCCACGAGGAGACCATGGCACACCTCACTATCCAGATCCATTGACATGCGCCACCTCGAGGCCGAGGAGACGAGCGACCTTCGCCAATCGGCTGGCATGGTGACCGACACCCAGGGCGCAGTGATGCGTGGGTCCATGGCTGCACCAGCGGTTGATGAATTCGTGCGGAGAGAGGTCGAAGGCAATGCGGGAGGTCGTGTTGCCGACGCGGAGCGTCGGGCCGGGGAGTGACTCGCCCTCGGCTGTAAGCAGTTTCAGGCGGCCGTCCGCGGTCTGGGTCATGGTGAGAATGGTGACGGGACCGGTCTTTACCCTGGCCTCGACGGAGACACCGCCGCCGCGCTTGCCGTGAAAGAGTTCCAGGCCACGTAGGACAGGGCGTCCCTCGGCGATGGCGAGGTGGAAGGGTCCGTCGTGGCCCATCAGCAGGAAGTCGTCGACGAAGTCCATCGCGGCAAACTCGGTGAAAGAGCCGCCGGCCCCGAGACGGTCCATGATCAGCATCGCAATTGCGGTCTTGGCATCACCTTCGCCGGCGCAGGGCACGCCGCGTCCAGTGAGCAGCGTGTTGCCGAGGATCAGACCGGCCCCGAGCCGCTCCGCGGTGTTGCCGCCCAGCCCGCGATAGTAGTAGGCGAGGGCATCGAGCGCGAAATCGCGGCGGAGCGCATCCAGCCCAACGGAAACACGGGCCGCCCATTCCAGGTCGTCGGGGAGGGGAGCGCGGGCCAGCGGGTCGGACGGGCTGTCCTCGCTGATCTCAAACGCCTGGTAGGTCACCTCCAGGTGCCGACGGATCTCATCCGGGGTCGCCGCGTCCACCCTGGTCTGCAGGTCATCGATCTCCAGGATCTCGACGTGAAGGCCGGTTTGCCCAGTAATCATGGTGAAATCGGAGTAGAGGTCGAGCATACCCGGGTAGGTGTGGCCGAGGAACCCGAGACGGCCGCCGCCTAGCGCGCGCGTTACGCCCGCGGCGGCCACCCAGTCGGCGATCTCCCGCCAAGCCTGCGCCCCAGCCGCTCCATCCTCCTCACGCAACAGACCACTGACGACGTTGAACGGGATCCCACAGCGGGTGAAGGCGCCGGCCAGCTCCGGTACGCAGCAGACGCAGCAGTTGGCGAGCCATTCACCGGTATCGGTCCGCTCGTAATCGAGCGCGGGGGTGGGCTGAAGATTCAGGACCAGCACAGGGCGGTTGACACCTTGCACGGCGGGGACGACTTGGGACGAGGTGGCATAGGTGCCGACGTAGCAGATGACGAGATCGACATCTTCCCCGGTGAAGCGGGCGCCAGCGTCGCGCGCGGCCGGGGCGGTATCGACCAGCCCGGCGGAGACGACCTCCGCGCCAAGGGCGCGCAGCCGCAGCTCGATGTCGCGCTGGTAGCCCTCGAGACGCTCCTTGAGCCCCGGGAACTGCTCCCAGTAGGCGTGAAGCCCGATCCCAAAAATGCCGATCTTCACCCGCGGCGTCGTGACCCGCTCCAGCACCACGTCGACCCCCTCGCCCTCAGTCCATCCGGAACACTTCTTCCAACATCCTCAGGGGTTCAGACGCGTCCGGGTCCACCGGCGTAGCGAGGTAGTCGCTCATCAGCTCCTGCCAGCGCCGGTTGGCATCAGAGTGGGACAGGGACTCCGCGGCGGCGCTCCAATCGTCGCACTCGAGATAGCCGAACAGCTCCGGTCCGTCGGCGAAGATCGAGTAGTTGCGGATCGACGCCGCGCGCATGTCGTCCAGCAACTCCGGCCAGACGTCCTGATGAAGGTGTTTGTACTCTGCCAGCCGCTCGGGTTTAACTCGCAGCCGGAATGCGACGCGTTGCACCGCTGCTCCCTCCTGCCTACCTTCTAGGATCCCTCGCCCCGGCGCAACTGATCGATGACGACGGCGAGCAGCAGCACCGCGCCCCAGGCGATCATCTGATAGAAGGACGAGACGTCCGTCAGCACCAGTCCATTGCGCAACGTCTCCATGATCAAGGCGCCGAGCAGTGTGCCCCAGACGCGGCCGCGACCTCCGGCGAGACTGGCGCCGCCGAGGACCACGGCGGCAACGACGTTCAACTCGAGCCCGTTCGCCGCCTGCGGGCTGCCGGCGCTGAGCTGAGCCGCCAGGATGGCGCCGGCGAACCCAGCCGACAGTCCAGAGATGACGTAGGCTGCCAATTGCACCCGCCCGACGTCGATCCCCGCCAGCAGCGCGGCACGCGGGTTGCCCCCGACCGCAACCAGTGAGCGGCCGAAGGTGGTGAAGCGCAGCGTCAGCCAGACGACGACGAAGACGGCGAGCATGATCAGAACCGAGACAGGAATGTCCCAGAAGACCCTGCCGGTCCCAAGCCAGCGCAGGTTCGGCCCGGGGAAAGACTGAGTCAGCGCATCGGTCCACACATAGGCAATACCGCGTACGATCGATAGCGTTGCCAGTGTCGTGATCAACGGGTTGACGTGGACAACGGTGATCAGGAGCCCGTTGACGAGGCCAACCGCCAACCCGACGCCGATCGCCCCACTGACGGCGAGGGGATCCGACCCGCCGGCGTTCAAGATCTCGGCGGTCACCACCCCGGCGAGCGCCACGGTCGAGCCGACGGACAGGTCGAAGCCGCGCGAGATGATGACCATGGTCTGGGTGGCGGCGACGATGCCCAGGATCGAGACGCCGACGAGGATGTTCAGAAAATTGTTCTTCGTCAGGAAGAACTCTGACAGTTGCGAAAAGGCAATGACGATCGCGGCGTAGACGACGAGCAGCCCGATACCGGCGTCCCAGAGGCGGCCAAGGGTGACCCGCGCCCCCCGCTCGGAGAGGTCAGCCTGGGTTGGATGCACCGGCGCGCCGGGCGGCGATCTGAGGTCGTCGTGCGCGCCGGGTGACGAGGTTGCCGTGTCGAAGCCAGTGGCCGGGCTAGGCCGCGGCTCCCCCAATGGCACTATCGAGGACCTCCTCCTGAGTGACCGCGCCCCGGCGGAACTCGGCGGTCAGGCGACCGTCGGCGATGGTCAGGATGCGATCGGACATCGAAAGGATTTCCGGCAGCTCCGACGATACGAGGAGGATCGCGGCGCCCTCCTCGGCGAGGTTCTCCATTAGCCGGTAAACCTCGACTTTGGCGCCGACATCGATGCCACGGGTCGGCTCTTCCAGCACGAAGACCCGGGGCCGTGCCTGTAGCCACCGGCCCAATACCACCTTCTGCTGGTTGCCGCCGGACAACCGGCCGACTGGCACCTCGATCCCCGGTGTACGGACCTGGAGCGCGCGAACCATCTCCACCGCATGGGTGCGCTCAGTCCGCTGCTTGATGAACCCCCACTCGCTGATCGCCGAGAGCGTACTCAAACTCAGGTTCTCGCGCACGCTCATGCCCAGCACGAGCCCTTCCTCTTTCCGCTCCCCCGGCACCAGCGCAATCCCGGCTCGGCGCGCCCGGCCCGGTGTTGGCAGCCCGAGCGAACGACCGCCGACGATCACCTCGCCGCGATCAGCCCGCACGGCGCCAAACAGCGCTTTCACAAGCACATCCGCTCCCGACCCGAGCAGGCCGAAGACCCCGACGATCTCGCCGGTTCGGACTGAAAAGCTGACGTCGACGAGCTTCCCGACCCGAGAGAGGTCACGCACCTCCAGCATCGGCTCGCCGGGTGTTGACTCCCGCCGCGGATAGAGCTCCTCGACGCTGCGGCCGACCATCGCCCGCACGAGCTCGGCTCGGTTCGTCTGATTCACCGCCCAGACATCGACGAGCGCGCCGTCGCGGAGGACGGCGATGCGATCGGCCAGGCTGAAGACCTCGTCAAGCCGGTGAGAGATGTAGATGACCGAGACTCCCGTGCTCGCCAGGTGACGGACGAGAGCGAAGAGACGGTGGACCTCCTGTTGACTCAGCGCCGCGGTCGGTTCATCCATCACGATGACGCGGGCATCGAGCGACAGTGCGCGAGCAATCTCGACCACCTGGCGCTCCGCAACGGGGAGGGCGGCGACTGGGAGACGGGGATCGAGGTGGGGAGCGAGAGGAGCCAGGATCGCACGCGCCTCACGATTGACGGCGTCCCAGTCGACGATCGGCCCTCGATGCGGCAGGCGCCCAAGGAGGACGTTTTCGGCAACGGTCAGCGTCGGGACATAGTTCAACTCCTGATAGATGACGGCGATGCCCATGCGGTGCGCCGACGCCGGATCCGGCAGGTGGATCGGTTGTCCGTCCAATGCAATCGTTCCGGCATCGGGCGCGATCTCACCGGCCAGGATCTTCGCCAGCGTCGATTTGCCGGCGCCGTTCTCGCCGCAGAGGGCGAGGATCTCGCCCCGGCGCACGTCGAGAGAAACCCCCCGTACGGCCTGGATGCCGCCGAACGCCTTGGCGATGCCTGACAGGCGAAGACGGGGGTCATCGGGTGATGGGGTCATAGGGTGCCGGGTGTCGGGTGTCGGGTGATGGGTGATGGGGTGATTTGAAACGGGTATGAGACCTAAGCCAAATCCCGTAATCCATCACCTATCACCTAACACCCATCACCCCAACGCCCTACGCCTCGCACTCGCCTGGGTAGTACTGGTCGATGTTGGCGCGGTCGATCCAAAGATGATCGATGAGAACCTCCTCCGGTGGCGCCTCGCCAGCGGCGAGCCGGATCGCCAGCGGGATCAGGTAGTCGCCGTAGCGATCCGGGAAGTAGGCAACCGAGCCGATGAAGGCCGGATTGTCACGGCAGATCTCGGTGCGAGCCTCGATCGTGGCGTTCTGACCGGCGATGAGAACGTCGTCCGTCCGGTTAGTGGCCTCGGCGGCACGGAGCGCGCCGACGGCACTCGGGTCATTAATGGCCGAGACGAGGATGTGATCGGCATCAGAGAGGCGGGTCAAGACATCCTGGAACACCGTCCGGCTGTCCTCCAGATTGCCTTTGCCGTCAACCCGGATGATCTTGTCGTCGGTCAGCTCCGGAATGATCTCCTGCACGCCGAGCGCCGCACCCGACATCCGCTGCTGGGGCAGCTCACCCGACTGCGGCAGCTCGAGCAGAACGAGGGCGTCGACATCGCCGCCCCATTGCTCCATCGCGGCGCGGCCCAGGTTGCGGCCGCCTATCTTACCGGCCTCCAGATTGTCGGCGCCGAAGAAGACCGCGCACGGCTCGTGCGGGATGTCGATCGCGATGACCGGGATACCCGCGGCATCGAACTTGTTGCAGATCGCCGGGGCCACTCCGACGTCGGTCTGAAACTCGATCGCCACGTCGACACCGCGCGTCACCAGGGTATCGGCGTTGGTGAGGGCGACCTGGGGATCGTATTCGTTGTCGGTGATGATCAGTTCGACGCCGAGGCAGTCCGCCACGCGTTGCAGGCCGTTATTGACGTCCTGCACGAACGGAAACTCACCCGACAACCCGGCGTAGCCGACGGTGATCTCGTCTTCGGCCGGAGACTCGGTCTGGCAGGCGTCGGGAACGGTCGGCGTCGCCTGCGCCACCGCGCCCGGCGTGGCGTCCTGCGCGCCGACTCCCGCGCTGCCGGCGAGCAGCGTAGCGACGACGGCGATCCCGATACCCACTCGCGCCCGGAACTCGTTCCGGGACCTGGTCACGCTTCGCAAGGTCATTTCCTCCCACCGTCCGCCCTATTGCGGGGAGTCCGGCAATACCACCAAGGAGCTTCCGTCGGACACTCCACGATCTCCGCGAGCCCTCACCTCCTTTCTGGGAACCGGTCGGACCCGCCCGTCTTAAGTCAGCCGGGCTTGGTGGCGCTCAAGGCCATTAGCTCAGCCGGGAATGAGTGGATGAGAGCCGCAATGTGGTAAAGAGAGGGCTGAGTAGAAGTGCCGGCTCCTGTGCAGGCCAGAGCAACCACGGTTGGTGGCCGGCTCCGGCTAGCCCCGCTGCCTGCCCGTGTCACAACGGGTATCCTCCACCGCGCATCTAAGGAGTGGCAATTCGCGATAGATCAAGGCTGACGGTCAGCATGAAGGCCGCAAGTTTACCACCGCCGATCTCATCGCCGGCTGTCCCAAAAACGGCTCACTCCACTGAAAATGAGTGACTGGCGAAGACCGGGCCGCCTTCGACAACTGCCTCCTCCAAGGGCCGGGCCGGCCTCGTCGGTGGTGGCGAAGATCTCCTCGCCCAACCGATGCCCGCCGGTCGTCGCGGG
>JAHWJF010000213.1 GCA_019348515.1 Chloroflexota bacterium
GTACTGAGAGGCTTCGACGAAGTGGGGCTGGTCGCTAGCGTTGAGCACTTCCACGATCTGCGGACCGGCTGAGAACTCGCCCTCGACCGTGAAGGAGTAGCCGACGCCACCCTCACCTACTTCGACGATGGTTACTGATGCTTCCGGTTCCGGCCCTTCGATGGGCGCCTCCGGATCGCCAGTCACGGTCAGAGCAGGGGCTGGGAGATCACTGAACGGATCTTCGTTCCAGACGCCGTAATCGCCTGCGGGGAGATTGAGCACTACCTGTGGCGCGGCGTCGGCGACGGTCGACGGTCCCCCTGCTATATAGGTTTCGTACAGCCAGGTGAATTCTTCGACCGGTCCCGGAAAGTCTTCGGGAATTGGTGTTCCGGCTGCGATCTCGTCTGCGTAGGAGAGATCCTCGGCTGTCCTCCCTTCTGGCAACCGCACGAACCCGGCGGACAGTTGGGGATTCGAACTCTCGTTGTTGAGCGTCACCAGATAGCGGCCGGCCTCGATCTCGCTTTGATCGAGCTGCAGCCCCTCGTCCGTCGCGGTGATTACGAGTTCGGGCAGTCCGAGATCGGCGAAAAGGCTCTCTCCGGCAATGGGAGTCGCGTCCTGAGCCAACGCGCCGGAAGATCCCATTAACACAAGAGCCGCCGTCGCGGCGATCATCATTATTCGAGAACGCCTCAATGTTGCCCCTCCTCCTTATGTCCAACGTCTCGGCCTCCCCGAGTACGGGAGCTCCAGGGACCATGCCGACATGCCGCGGCACAGCGTAACGCAGACTCATGCACTAACCGTGCCCGATTCCGAGGGAGACTAGGCGAAGGGCTATGGGAGAGTTGTTCTGGCGCGTTGTTACCCCGTTGACTGACTGGCTGTTGCACTGAGTGCGACTGCAGCTTACGGTTGATAGGGAGATAGCCTCGTCGTTGTCGGGGCGCGGACTGTCTGGACGGGGTCAGCCTTACGGAACGACGGTCAATTCCCACGCGTTGTGGAGGAGCGCTCCGGCGATGCTTCGCCGCTAATGGCGCGGGAATTTGGGGAGACGAGGGGGAATATGCGGCGATACGACGAGCGACGAGCGGTAAACGCGCGGACAGAGACACGCATCGCCGCGGTATGGCGCCTCCTCACGGTCATGGCCGTCAGCCTGACGCTGACCGGGACAATGCCCTGGGCTGTGCCTGCCGCATTCGCCCTCCAGGAACCGGTCGCGCTAGAACAACAAGACGCCGAGGACGCGACCGCGGGAGCCACGGGCGAAAGCGGGACGGTCAATGGCGTGCCGCGCGAGACAACCGATACTGCTCCCGCCGTCACGACCGGTCCAGGCGCGCCACTCGCGCCAGCCGGAGTCATTCTGCCTCCATCAGTGCCGGGGCTGCCGGGAGCTGTCCCGGTCGACCCGGGTTCGATCACGCCAGGCATCGATCCAGCCCTGGTGCCTGGGATTGGCGGGACAACTGAGCTCGTCTTCGGCGCGGTCACTGACACGACCGTATTCACCTCGGCGCCGAATGCATCGCAGACCCCCGAGAGCGCGGGCTTGCTGGCGATCGGCGGTCCGGAAGGGGCTGTGACGCTGATGAGTTTCGACGTCAGTGGCGTTGGCGAGGGGACGGTGCTCAGCGCACTCCTGACATTCACCGGCGCCGGCGACACTGGTGGTCCGGGAGGCAATGTCGGCGTCATCTACGACTACGTCGTCGCGGATGGGGTGACGGCTAACGACGTGCCGGACGGAGGAAGCGCGCTCAACGTCCATGGCGTGCCGGCCTGGTTTGAAGCGGTCGAGCCCGGCGGTTTGACCGCCATCGACGTCACCGGTTCGGTCTATGGCGATGGCATGATCACCTTTGTCCTGCCGGGGCAGCCTGAGGCGACCTCCACGATGTACGCCGTCGAGAGCGGTGTGCCGCCCGAGCTCATTCTGACTGTGGCTCTGCCAGCCTGACCGAAAGGCGGCACAGAGTCTGCGTGACCCGCGACAATGGGTTGCACGCAGACACCGGCCGCGCCTGAGCGCACGCCGCCGGGAAACGAGATACCCCGTCCCCTGGCGCCTGTCGACGCGCCTGACGTCGACCGCGCGCTGCCACTGGGGCTGCGCGCTTTCTCACATCGTGATTACCGGGTTTTCTGGTTCACCCAGCTCTTCTCGCTGACGGGGACCTGGGTGCAGAGTCTGGCCCAGAGCTGGCTCGTTCTGACCATGACCGACTCCCCGGTGGCGCTAGGGCTGATCGGCGTCTTCCAGTTCGGGCCCACCCTCATCCTCGGTTTGCCGGCGGGCGTTCTCGTCGACCGACTGCCGAAGCGTCGTCTCCTCGCAGCGACACAGATCGCCGCCGCCACAATTATCGGTGTGCTGGCGATCCTGGTCGTTACCGGCCAGGTGCAGCTCTGGCAGATTTACGCGGCGGCGCTTGCGCTCGGAGTCGTCTCCAGCGTCGATATGCCGACGCGGCAGTCCTTCGTCGTCGACCTGGTCGGCAAGGACGACCTGATGAACGCCATCGCGCTCAATTCAGCGTTGTTCAACACCACGCGTGTGGCCGGCCCGGCGCTGGCGGGATTGCTGCTTGCCGCTTATGGACCGGAGATCTGCTTCGCGTTGAACGCGGTCTCGTATATCCCGGTAATTGCCGGTCTCGCGGTGATGCGAACCCACGGGAATCCGCAGCGGGGCGGGGAAGATGGCTCTCCCATGGACCGGCTGCGTGAGGGGCTCTCGTATGTCCGGAAGACGCCGGACGTGCGCCTGCCGATCATTCTTGCCGGGCTCATGGCGGTCTTCGGCATGAACTTCGGTGTCTGGGCTCCGCTCCTCGCTCGTGACTCGCTCGACATCGGCGCCAGCGGCTTCGGGTTGCTGATGTCGTCGCTCGGTATTGGCTCGTTGACCGGGGCACTGACCCTGGCCTTTACCGGCCGCCAGCCATCGCCGCGGGTCATGCTCGGCACGGCGCTGCTATTCGGCACCCTCGAAATCGCGCTCGGTATCGTCGCCGGGTTGGGTCTGTCCGCCGTTCTGGCCATGGTCCTGATGGCGGGAACTGGCTTCGCCATGAGCACGACGATGGCCCAGGCCAACACGACCGTGCAAACGAACTCGCCAGACCAATTGCGCGGCCGCGTGATGAGCATCTACCTGACGGTCTTCGCCGGGTCGACACCGATCGGCGCGGCGTTGGCCGGATTCCTGAGCGACCTCTGGAGCGCTCCAGTAGCAGTAGCGACCGGTGGCGCCGTCGTCGCGCTCGCCGCGCTCACGATCGGAGGCCGGCTGACGCGGATCGAACGCCGGCGCGAGGAGCAGCTCGTCGCGGCATAAGCACGAGTTCCACGGGCACGCTCCCTCTGGCTGTGCCAGACTTCCACCATGACAACCCACCATCCCGGAGCTTCTCCATGAGTCTCGGTCCCTTCGCCCTGATCAGTTTGTTTTATGTCATTCTCGGCGTGCGGGTGATCTTTCAGCTCGTCCGCGATTTCCGGCAGACGTTCGACCGCAACTTTACCCATCAGGATCGTCTGCTCGTCGACCAGGCGTCGTTCTTCGTCCTGCTTCCAATTGCGGTGGCGTTGCACGAGGTCGGTCACGCGATCGCGATCCGGCTCTATGGAGGGGAGGTCCTCGACTGGGGCTTCTACGGGTTTGCAGGATACGTCGCCTTCGATCCACGTGATTTCACCGACGCTCAGCAGATTGTGGTCGCGGCCGCGGGAACCCTGGTCAACCTGCTCCTGGCGGCGATCGCCGTTGCGCTCGTCTTCCTGAGACGACCGCCGTTTCGCGCCGCCGTCAACCAGCTGCTGATCCAGTTCACCTGGATTTCGTTGCTCAATGCGCTCGTGGTCTACCCGGTATTGGACATCGTCTCCGGTCTCAATGGCGACTGGACGCAGATGTACAGTTTCAGCGTGCCAACACTCAGTCTGGCTATTCTCGTCATGCATTTCCTGGTGCTGGTCGCCCTCCTCTGGGGTTGGAAGAACCCGGCCATGCGGGCGCGAGTGGCACGGCTCACCGGAGGCTCTCCCGGATCTGGCCGCACCTCGGCCAGGTCGCGGGGATTCCCGGCCACGTCCCAGGATGGAGCCACGCCCGCCGAGACGACGCTCCGTGACGCCGCAAGCCGCGTCGCGAGTGGATGGGCCTTCCCCGTGGAGGCGGCAATCCAACATGGCCGCAATGGCTCGGCGCTCGTCCTCTCATGGGGAAACGGCGCCGTCCGGCGCTCGGTCATGGCGGTCGCGCCGGAGACCGGAGGCATCGAGTTCTCAGGCGCCTTGCGCTCTAACGACGGCTCACCCGAGCAGCGTCCGCTGGGGCGCGACCCGGGCGCGCTCGACGCCGATCGGTTGACGATGATGCTGCGCCTAGCTATGGAGACGGTCGAGGGCTGGACGCCATCATCAGACGGCGCCTCGTTGATTCCGCCATCCCACACCTCGACGCCGGCAGACTGATCCGGGGTGTCAGGGTGGCTGGCTGATCACCATCGTTCCGCATGAGCGCGGCAGCCAAGCGCCGTGGGCTGCTGGTGCTGCTCATCTCCACGTTTTTTGCCTGGGCTGGCTTCTTCATGATCATCCCGATGCTCTCCGTCCATTACGTCGACGGGCTCGGTTGGACGGCTGGCGCGGTCGGGCTCGTGCTGGCGGCGCGGCAGTTCTTCCAGCAAGGGCTGACACCATTCAGCGGCGTGCTTGCCGATCGCCTCGGGGCCAAGCCGCTCATCGCGTTCGGCATGCTGGTGCGAGCCGTTGGTTTCGCCGCGATGGCCTTCGCCGGAACCTACGGCCTGTTGATGGCGGCAGCGATCGTCTCGGCGGTTGGCGGCGCGCTCTTTGAATCGCCGCGCTCGGCTGCGGTCGCCGCGCTCACCGACGAGCGGGAGCGCTCTAGCTACTTCGCCAAGATGGGGGTCGTGGGAGGGCTCGGCATCACCGCCGGCACCCAGCTTGGGGCACTGCTGCTCGAGGTCGATTTTCGACTCGTGGCGCTCGTAAGTGCCGCAACGTACGTGCTGATCTTTGTCGTAACGCTGCTCTGGCTACCAGCCGTACAGATTGCGGAGAAAGGCGGCCCCTTTCGCGGTCTGAATCTCGCCTTCCGCGACCGGCCGTTCCTGACCTACACCGGTTTCATGGGAGGACATCAATTCATGGCCGCGCAGTTCTCGATAACGCTGCCGCTGATGGCGACGGCCATCGCCGGTAATCCCAGCGCGGTTGCCTGGGTCTACGCGGTCAACTCCATCATAGCGGTGGTGCTCGGGTATCCGGTGCCGCGCCTGGCGGAGCGCCGGCTAGGGGCGCCGCGCGCGCTCATCGTTGGAGTCCTGGCCACGGCCGCGGGGCTGGTGCTGATCGGCTTCTCGCGCGACACGATAAGCTTGCTCCTGGCCGTGGTCGTCTACTCGATGGGTCTCGTTCTGGCTCGACCCAGCGAGCAAACGGTGGCGGCCGGGTTAGCCAACCCGGTCGCCCTGGGATCGTATTTCGGCGTTGCCGCACTGGCAGTCGCGTTCGGCGGCGGGCTCGGCAGCTACGCCGGGGGACTCCTCTACGACCTCGGCAGCCGGCTTGGACTTCCGTCTCTGCCCTGGCTCATCTTCGCCATGATCGGCCTGATCGCCGCCAGCGGATTGTGGTGGACGTTACTAGGACCCGGCACGACCGCCGCAGGAAATGCCACTTCGCTCAGAGGGAGACCGAAGGGTGCTGGGTGACTCGTCACGCGACCTGCACGGGCACCGGCCCGCTCTGCATCTTTGGCAGGAGCGCGGCGGCGAGCACCTGCTCCAGTGAATCGACCTGGATCAGCTCCATCCCGTCGCGCACGACGCCGGGAAGCTCAGCCAGATCCTTCGCGTTGCGACGCGGCAAGATGAAGGTCTTGATGCCACCCCGGTGCGCGGCCACCGTCTTCTCGCGTAGGCCCCCGATGGGGAGAACCTTTCCCCGTAGGGTGATCTCGCCGGTCATCGCCACGTCCTTGCGGACCTGTCGCCCCGTGAGCGCCGAGATGAGCGCGGTCGCCATCGTGATGCCAGCCGAAGGACCATCCTTCGGGATGGCGCCCGCGGGGACGTGGACGTGGATGTTGTGCCGGTCGAAGTAGTCCGGCGTTAAGCCATAGTCACCGGTGCGAGCGCGGGCATACGACAATGCGGCTCGGGCCGATTCCTGCATGACGTCGCCAAGTTGCCCGGTGAGGATCAGATCCCCCTTGCCGGGCATGATCAGCACCTCGATGCCGAGGAGATCGCCGCCGACGCTGGTCACCGCCGCGCCGGTTGCCACCCCGATTTCGTCCTGCTCTTCGGCAAGCCCGTAGTCGTACTTCGGCACCCCAAGG